>JAILGR010000234.1 GCA_024696565.1 Acholeplasmatales bacterium
AAAAAAGGGATGTTTTAGTTGATTTTATATATAAAAATTAGTAAAATAGGTTGTATTTTAAGGAGGCTGAAATATGGAATTTGATGGATATAAGTTTAAAGACTATATAGTAAAAGCTATTAAAGATTTAAGATTTGATTCTTTTACTGAAGTACAAAAAGAAGTTTTTAATCAATTAAAAACTAATAAAAATATTTTAGCAAAGTCTAAAACCGGTTCTGGTAAAACCCATGCCTTTTTAATCCCTATATTTGAAGCATTAGATGAAAAATCACCTAAGGTTCAGGCAACTATTTTAGCTCCAACTAAAGAATTAGCATTTCAAATATATAAAATGGCCCAGCATATAGCATCATTTTCAGATACTGAAATTAATATTAAATGTTATAGTGGTGGAACAGATAGATTAAAAGAAATTGAAAAGCTTCAAAATAATCAACCTCAAATTGTAATAGGTACACCTGGTAAGATTAAGGATTTAGCAATTGATTCTAATGCCTTAAAAATATTTACTTCAACTTATTATGTTGTAGATGAAGTAGATATGTCTTTTGAGAATGGTTTCCAAGAAGAACTTGATAATATAAGTAGTGTTATGAAAGATGCTAGAAGTATGTTTTTTTCTGCAACTATGAGAGAAGATATTGTTCCATTTATTAAAAAATATATGGAAAATACTTTAATGATTGATATTAATAATACTAATGATCAAAAGATTGAACATATTTGGATACCTATAAAATATAAAGAAAGAATTGAAGTATTAGATAGTTTACTTAAAACTATTCAACCATACTTTTGTATAATCTTCTGTAATAAAAAAGAAACAGTTATTGAAGTTGCTGCAAATTTAGTTAAAGAAGGTTATTTTGTAGGCTCAATGCATGGTGATTTAACTCCAAGAGAAAGAAAAAGAGTATTAACCGATTGTAAGAATTTAAAATACCAATATTTGGTAGCAACTGATCTTGCCGCTCGTGGTATTGATATTGAGGGAGTAAGTCATATTATAAACTATGAATTACCTAAGGATTATGAATTCTATTTACATAGATCTGGTAGAACAGGAAGAATGTATAAAGATGGAATTGTATATAGCTTATATGATAATTTAGATGATGAATACCTAGATTATTTAAATAAGAAACATATTAAACCTCAATATTATGAATTTAAACAAGGTGAATTAACTCCATTTAAAGGAAGAAATACTAGATTAGATAGAAAAAAACCGGAAACTGATTATGAAAAAGAAGCTAAAAAGTATATTCCATTATCTAAAGAAGTTAAACCAGGCTATAAGAAAAAAAGAGATGCCAAGGTAAAGGAATTAGCTTCTAGATTAAAGAAAAATGATGGTAAGAAAAAAAGAAGGGTTAAAAAATGAAAGATTTTGTTATTGTAACTGACTCTACATGTGATTTGAATCATGAATTGGAAAAAGAATTAGACATTTATGTATTACCACTTAATTTTACTATTGATAACATTACATATTTAAATTATTTAGATGGAAGAGAAATTAATTTAAATGATTTTTATAAAAAGATGGAAGAAGGACATACTCCTAAAACTAGTCAATTAAATCAAACATTTATTTCTGATAATTTTAAAAAGATTTTAGATATGAATAAAGATATTTTATATATTTGTTTTTCATCTGGTTTATCAGGAACATTTAATGCCGCTAGATTAGCTAAAGAAGAATTACAAGAAGACTATCCAGATAGTAAGATTTTAATTGTTGATTCACTTTGTGCTTCAGCAGGAGAAGGTCTATTAGTATATATGGCCGCAAAGAAAAAAATGGCTGGTGCCACTTTAGATGAAGTATATAAATATACAGAAGATTTAAAATTAAGAGTTAAGCATTCTTTTACAGTTTTGGATGTTGATTACTTAAAACGTGGTGGAAGACTAAAAGCTACAGCCGCATTTGTAGCAAAGGCTTTAAATATCAAACCCGTACTTTATGTTAATGATGAAGGAAAGCTTATAGCATTAACTAAAAAGCATGGTAGAAGAGCAGCAATTAATACAATTTTAACTAATGCTATAGAGGGTATTTCTTTAAAAGAAGAATTCATTACTATAGTATCAGGAGCAGCTTGTATGGAAGATTGCTTATATTGTAAGAATTGGTTAGAAGAAAAGTATAAGGAATTAAATGTTAATTCAAAAGTAGTAATTACAGATATTGGTCCAGTTATTGGTTCACATTCAGGACCTGGCACCCTAGCAATATTTACAATTGGAGATAAAAGATAAAAAAAGGGATTTTTAATCCCTTTTTATAATTTTGGTGTACCAATTGATTCACCAGAAGAAATATGTTTAACAGTGATTTCTTTTGGTTTAGCAGAAGAGAATACACGAACATTTCTTTCAATTATTAAGCCTTCAGGTAAAATTAATTTTTTACCGATGACATTTAATCCAGATGATAATAGTTTTGGATTATCCTTATTAGGAGTAAAATCTTTTGATGTACCAATTATTGAATAATCACCTACTACAGTATTTTTATCAATAATTGTTTTTTCAATTTTACAGTTATCACCAATTATTACATCATTTAAGATTACAGAGTCTCTAATAGTAGTATTTTTACCTACTCTAACACCAGGAGATAGTACTGAATGGACAACTTCACCATTGATTACGCATCCATTAGAAATTAATGATGTTTGAATAGAAGCATGCTTACCAACTTTAACAGGAGGTAAGTCTTCAGTTCTTGTATAGATTTTCCAATTTGGATCATATAAATCAAGAGCAGAATCACCAGTTAATTCAAGGTTAGCTTCTAAATAAGAATCATATGTTCCTACATCCATCCAATAATCATAGAATTCATAGGCATAAACATTCTTTTTCTCTATCATTTCTGGAATAATATGGAAACCAAAGTCTAAATCATCAATATCAGGATGAGCTTCAATTGCTTCAATTAAAGCATCTTTACTAAATACATAGATACCCATAGAAGCCTTATTTGATTGAGGCTTTTTTGGTTTTTCCACAAATTGTTTGATTCTTAAATTTTGATCAGTTTCCAAAATACCATATCTAGAAGCTTCTTCCATAGGTACAATCTTAGCTGCAATTGTTAAGTCAGCACCTGTAGATTTGTGTTGATCAATTAGTTTAGAATAATCCATTTTATAGATTTGATCACCAGACATAATTAATACATATTTGGCAGCATATCTTTTAACAAAGTCTAGATTTTTTCTAATTGCATCAGCTGTACCATTATACCAAGAATTGTTTGGCTGTAATAGTGTAACGAAAGAATCACGTCTATCTAAGTCCCATGGTTTACCAACACCAATGTGTTCGTTTAATGATAGTGGTAAATACTGAGTTAGAATACCAATCTGGAAGATTCCAGAATTTGTACAGTTGGATAGTGCAAAATCGATGATTCTAAATTTTCCGGCAAAAGGAACTGCTGGTTTAGATCTTTTTTCAGATAGAATATCTAATCTAGAGCCCCTTCCTCCAGCAAGAATAAGTGCTAGTGTTTCATTTTTTTCCATTCAAAATACCTCCCTGAACTACTGATTGAATTTCTTGTATAAATCTAAATATAGCAAGCTTGAATTGTTCCAGCTGTAATCCATTTCCATAGCTTGCTTAATTAGCTTTTTGAATGCATCTTTATGATTGTTATAAGTATCTATAGCAAGATAAATAACTTCTTTAAATTCCCATGAATCATAATTATGGAAAGAGAATCCTGTGCCATCACCATTGAATTTATTATATGGTCTAACAGTATCTTTTAATCCACCTGTCTCTCTTACAAGAGGAAGGGTACCATAACGCATAGAAATTAATTGGCCTAAGCCACAAGGCTCAAATTTAGATGGCATTAAGAAAATATCAGCTCCGGCATAGATTTTTTGTGCTACTTGATCTGAATAGCCAATATAGCATTTAAATCTTTGAGGATATCTTGCCTCTAAATCTCTAAAGAAGTTTTCATATTCTTGATTACCACTACCCATTAAAATGAATTTGGCATTACTATTAACAATGACATCATCAATAATAGGCATTAGTAAGTCGATACCTTTTTGATCTACTAATCTAGATACTAAACCAAATAAAGGACAATCTTCTTTATTGTCTAGTCCAAACTCTTCTAGCAATGCTTTTTTGTTAGCCTTTTTGCCAGATACGAAAGTAGAAGCTGAATAATTTTTATAAATAAATGGATCGGTTTCAGGGTTGTACTTGTCGGTATCAATACCGTTTAGAATGCCATAGAAATCGTAATATCTAAGGCCTAATACATTATTCATATTGTAGCCATAATCATCAGTTAATACCTCATTTTTATAATTAGGAGATACTGTTGTGATGATATTGGCCTCCATGATGGCAGTTTTCATAAAGTTGATACAACCATCAAATTCAATTGAATTAGAATATGGCATATATAATATAGACATCATATCCATAGGGAATATACCTTGATATTGGATATTATGAATACTATAAACTGTTCTAATCCTATTATAAACATGATAAGAATAATAATTTTTCTTCAATATGTATGGAATTAAACCAGTTTGCCAATCGTTACAATGGATAACATCAGGGAAGAAATCAACAACTCTTAATGCTTCTAATACAGAAAAACAGAAGAAGGCAAATCGCTCTCCATCATCCCCATATCCATATAATCTTTCTCTTGCAAAATATTTTTCTGAATCGATAAAGTAATATATAATATCATCTACTGTTGCTTGGAAGACTCCACCATATTCTAATGAAGAGCCCATTCTTACATAATTGTATCCTTTATATTCTGCAAAATTCTTGTCTTTAATCTTTTTGTAGTATGGAATAATTACTCTTACATCTACGCCATTTTTCTTTAATGCTTTTGGTAATGCCCCCATTACATCGGCAAGACCACCAGTCTTAACAAATGGAGTACATTCACTTCCTACAAGTAAAACTTTCATCTTTACACCTTCTTTCAAGATATTATATATCTTCCTAATAACATTATAATTCATAGTGGTTTTTTCTTCAATAATTTTTTACGAAAAAATACACATAAAATCGTTTGTGTTTTTTCGAAAATATCTCGAAAAAAAGTAAATAAACTCAAAAATAAAAAAAGAATTTTTCTATTGCTTAACCCACTAATATTTGGTATAATGATAGGGCATAATGTTTAATTATGAAACTAATAATTCTTTATATAAAGGAGTTTACATATATGGCATCAAAAAGTAAAAGAAATCGTGTTAAATTCAAATGGACAAAAGAACTATTTTTCTTAATCGGCTTTTTAGTTGTATTAATTGTAGCCGCAATTGTCTTATCAATTCCATCACGTGCAGAAAAGCAATTATCAGAAATTAATCAAGCTATAACAACTTATAATACAGCTAATGAAGCTACTTACTCTACAATTGGTAAAAATAATCATTTAGCAGTTTTATCTCATAGTGATTTAGTAAATCAAAAGAATGATTCAAATTATACAATCGTTTGGTATGGCTCATTAACTGATGGTGTTTATTTAGAACAAATTTACCATTTTGATGATTATGCTACAAGATATGAAGTAGCTAAGGTTTATTTATACTACAATACATTTGTTGAAGATGCAGTAGCTAATGAAATTACTGATACATTAAGCTATAAGAATGATTTAAAAACAATGGAAGATGAGTTAAATGGTAGTAAGGACCCAGATGCAACTGATATTGATTTAGCTTCATATCCAGCAGTTTTCGTATTCAAAGAAGGCAAATTAATCTACAATTCACAAGTTGCTGGCGAATCTAGCCAATACAACTATGATGTTCATTTTACTAAGGCCTTTGGTTATACTAAATTATAAGATGGTGGCTGAGAATTCTCAGCCATAATTTTTTAAAGGAGAAAACATATGATTGAACAAATTAAATTAGATTTAAAAAATAAGCTTGAAGCTTTTTACAAAGATAAGTATTCTCAAGACATTCAAATGGTAGTAGAAACACCTAAAAAGGTTGAAATGGGTGATATTTCAATTCCTATGTTTATGGCTGTTAAAGCTTTAAGAAAGCCTATGCCTGAAATAGTAGCTGAAGCAATAGAGGCTATTAAAGGATTTAATCTACCAATTAAATCAATTAGCAATGCTGGAGCTTTTATTAATATGTTTATTGATAAGACTGAATTATCAAAAGAAATTATTATTGAAGCTTTAACAAAGGATGAAAAATATGGTGAATCTAATATTGGTTTAGGTAAAAACATTGTCTTAGATTATTCATCTCCAAATATTGCCAAAAGCTTTTCAGTTGGTCATTTAAGATCAACAATGATTGGTAATTCATTAAAACTAATTTTACAAAAATGTGGATACAATACTACTGCAATTAATTATTTAGGTGACTGGGGTACTCAGTTTGGAAAAATGATAGTTGCTATTGAAAAATGGGGTAATATTGATGAAATTAAGAAAGACCCAATCAATGAATTATCAAGATTATATGTTAAAGTAAATGATGAAGAAAAGAATGACCCAAGTATTGGTGATTTAGCAAGAGCAGCCTTTAGAAAAATTGAAATGGGTGAAGAAAAATATGTTTCTATGTGGAAATGGATTAGAGAAGAATCTTTAAAAGAATCTGAACAAATCTATGACCTATTAGATGTTAATTTTGATTCATATAATGGTGAAGCATTCTATAATGATAAAATGGATCCTGTTGTAGATGAACTTGAAAAGAAAGGCATTCTAGAATTAGATCAAGGAGCTATGGTTGTCAAATTAGAAGATGATATTCCACCTGCTTTAATTAAAAGAAGTGATGGTGGTACATTATATATCACTCGTGATTTAGCTGCAGTATTCTATCGTAAAAAAGAATATAACTTTGAAAAAGCATTATATGTAGTTGGTGGTGAACAAAAACTACACTTCTTACAATTAAAAGGTGTTTTAGCAAAGATGGGATATCAAGAATTATCTGATTCTATTTATCATGTTAATTTTGGTTTAGTATTAAAAGATGGAAAGAAGATGTCTACTCGTAAGGGTAATGTAGTAAAACTATATGATATCTTAATGCAAGCTATTCAATCTGCTAAAGCCCAAATTGAAGAGAAAAACCCTAATATGGCTAATAAAGATGAAATCGCAACTAAAGTTGGTTGTGGGGCAGTTGTATTTAATGATTTAAAGAATTTTAGAGCATTAGATTATGAATTTGATATCAATCAAATGGTTAAATTTGAAGGTCAAACAGGTCCATATTTACAATATACAGGTGTAAGAATTGCTTCAATTTTAAAGGATAAGACTTTTGATTATAATAATGTTGATGTAACATTATTTGAAAAACCACACTACTTTGAATTAGTAAAATTAATTTCTCAATTTAGAATGACAGTTGAAAAAGCAGCAGCTGAATTTGCTCCATCAGTAGTAGCAAAATATTTATTATCTTTAGCAGCAAGCTTTAATAAATTCTATTCTTTAGAGAAAATAAATGTAGAAGATGAAAAGACAAGAAATACTAATTTTGCAGTAGCTAAATCAGTACGTATTGTATTAAATGAAGGCCTAAGATTATTAGGAATTCATTATTTAGATGAAATGTAATAATTTCTTGAATTACAGGATTATAAATGATAAAATAATCCTGTTAATGCCCAGATGGCGTAATGGTAGCCGCGGTGGACTCAAAATCCACTGGTAGTGATACCGTGTGGGTTCGAATCCCATTCTGGGCACCATTTAAGAACAACAGGATTGATACTAATGTATCAGTCCTTTTTTCTTTTTTATTTACTAGGAAATTGTATATTTTTTTAACTTTTTAATAAAATAGACACGAATAATATCAAAATGGGCTGTATTCTTACCTCAAAAGGAGGTAAAATGCATGTATAAACAATTTCTTATCATTATAAATGCAATAAAAATGAATTAAAGATATTAAGATTTCTATGTCATATATCTAAAAATGTATGTAATGTAGCTTTATATGAATTAAGACAATCATAAATTGTTTACATAAAAAATATAATGGGCTTTTAATATTTGGAGTTTGAGTGTATAATAAAGGTGTTATTTTCGAAGTAAAGGGAGAAAGGTTAAATGAAAAAGAAGAAATTATTAACTGTATTAATGGCATCTTTGTTTGCAACAAGTATGTTAACATCTTGTGGTGATAATGCTGATGCTAACACAAATGACAATATTCAACAAAAAGAAATTGAAAATGATTCTGAAAAAGAATTATTACAAAAAGTATATAACGAATTTAAAAAAGAGTTTTCAAATTTATCCTTTGATGATTTTTCAAAAAATGTAACTAAAGAATTGAAAGATTATGGTACGGTATTTGATTATGAAACTTTACATATCGTTATAGATAAAAATGGTGCATTTTCATTAAAAGTTGTTACACTAAACGATGAAAATGGTAATAAGAAAGGTGAAGTAAGTTATGACTATATCAATGGTTCTTGGTTGAAAATAGAGGAAACTAGAACTATTAATGGTCATGATTACCCTATTTTTTACTTACATACTTTTGAAAATGGAACATTTGATTTTAAAGCTGATTATGAATATGATGATAATTGTAATTTAGCAACTTATACAGAATGGACATATATCAGTGGAGAATGGGTTTGTTCTTACAAATCTGAATTCACATATGATAGTGATGGTCATAAAACATATGAAGTGTATTCACAATATATTAATGATGCTTGGGTAAAGACAAGAGAATCCAGATTTATTAATAATAATCAATATAATACTCTTCAGATAAGTTTAAATTCAGATGGTTCATTTTATACAAAAAATGAAAACACATATGATGATAATGGGAATCAATTAAGCAATGTATATTCACAATATATTAATGGCGCTTGGGTTTACATTTCAAGAAGTGAAAATACATATGATGAAAATAGTAATAAATTAAGCTTCATTTATTCAAAATATGAAAATGATGCTTGGACTTATGTTAGTAAAGCTGAATTAACATATGATTCTAATAATAATCCATTAACTTCTACATCAAGTAAATATGAAAATGATGTTTGGGTGTATGAAACTAAAAATGAGTTTACATATAATGATAAATATAATAATATAGCATTTTCTTATCAAATATTTAGTTTTACTGATGGCGCTTGGGTTTGTACTGGCAAATACGAAAATACAAATGATGAAACTCCAAATCAATCTACATACGTCGGAAGTGTATATGAAGAAGGCGCTTGGGTTTATAAGATTAAAGATGTATATAAATTTGATGAAAATGTTAAATTAGAAGGAGTTCAAAGATATAATTACGTAGATGGAGAATGGGTTTTAGCACAATAGTAATAAGCTTGATATTTTTGTAGAGTAAAGGTTTTGATACATAGTTATCAAGGCTTTTATTTTTATATATTCTTT
>JAILGR010000256.1 GCA_024696565.1 Acholeplasmatales bacterium
TAATTGCATAACCATTAATTAAATATTGTTTTAAAATTGAATTAGCCCATTTTCTAAATATGATTCCGCGTTTAGATTTAACACGATAACCAACAGATATTATCATATCTAGATTATATATTTTTGTCTTATATTTCTTTCCATCAGAAGCAGTTATCGAGGATTCCTCGAATACTGATTGATCTAATTCACCTTCATTTATTATATTTTTAATATGTAGACTGATATTATCTATTGAAACATTAAATAATAATGCCATTGTATAGTTAAAAGTAAAAGAGGCTCTAAGCTTTAAACTTTTAGAAGTTTAAGCATTAAGCCTCTTTTTTAATTATAGTTTATTTCAAATCTTTTAATCTTGCCGTTTTGATCTTTTGGTAGTGGATCTATGGTAGTTATTATTTTTGTTATTCTATGTTCTCTTATTACATCTTCGTTATATTTAACAATTTCTTCTTTAATAAAAGATAAATCTTCTTTAGATGTTTTACCAAGACATAATGTAACTTCGGCATTATTATTTAAGCCTATAGCTAATTCTTTAATATGGATTAAATCCATTATTTTCTTTTCTTCAACATTTAATAATATTTTAGAACCATCTGGTAAGACTAATAAATCTTTTTTTCTTCCTTTTAGATGTAAGTTATGATCATCATCAAAATAACCTAAGTCTCCGGTTTTGAAATAGCCATCTTCAGTAAATGATTCATTGTAGCTACTATTATCAGGATAATAACCATCAAAGATTAGTTTATCACATTTAATTAATATTTCATCGTCATCATCTAAAATGATATCATCCATTGGACAAACCTTGAAGGCTCTTGGGTTAATACCCATAGACATCGCAACACCAGAAGAAGTCTCAGTTAAACCATATCCATAGCTAAAGCGGATTCCTTTATCGTATAGGGCTTTTAATGTGGCTTCAGTACAATCTCCACCACCTAGTAAGATAAATCTTAATTCTCTATTAAATGAATTTCTAAGTAAGAAGGCAGAAGCTAGTTGTGGAACAAGGGCTACAACTGTTGGCCTAAAATATTTAAAATCATTAAATAATTCTTTAGTGCCTCTATTTAAGATAATAGATGCCCCATTTTGCCATGCCCAAAGCCATGAACAAACAAAGCCATATACATAGTTTAGTGGTAGGCAGCTATATAATTCATCATTAGGTTTAAGTGGCATTAATAATGAACCATTATAAGCTGATAGACATAATTTTTCTTCAGTTAATATTACAGCTTTAGTGGCTGTAAAGAAGATGATTTTATAATCTAGTGGTTCGTATTTATTTGTGCTAGGTCTTAAGTCTTTTTTAATTCTATCAGGACCTTCAATATAATCTATTCCCACCCTATCTATTTTTTCTTGTAATGCCTCTATTTTTTCTTTAGCTGATAATAAAACAATAGTTTTTTTATAATAAAGATAAGCAAGGATAGCTATAATAGTATCTATTGTATTATCACAAATTATCCCAACCATTAAGGCATCACTATTTATAGGGTAGGATATTATTTTTTCTTCTAATTCGCCATAATAAATAGAAGTGATGGTTTTATCATCATCATAGGTTAGGGCAATGCTATCTTCATCATGATCTATAATCATACTGTAGATGTTACTATATTTTTTTAAACATGACATATAAATCCCCCTTTTTATTAAATTTTGAATAGTATCTTTAATTTTAGTATAATATTTTTATAAATATTATTCAATTAAAATAGTGTAATAATATTTTATAAGTGATATAATGATTGAAACTGGAGGTTTATATGTTATATCTAGTCTTAATTATATTGGCAACCTTATTAATTGCCTTAGTAAATATATTATGTAGTGCCTTTGGTAATCCTTGGTGGTATTCTTTAGTAGCATCTATTTTGGCAACTATTGCTGTAATATTAGTTGATGGTTTAGTTGCTACAATTATCCGTCATTTACCAGAGAAGTGGTTTTCGCATGAAAATAAGTGTTTTGATGTACCAAAGAAAGAAATTAAATTTTATGAAGCTATTGGTATAAAAAAATGGAAGGATTTAATTCCTGAGCTTGGAGGATTTACTAATTTCCATAAAAATCATGTCAATGAACCTAATAATCCTAAATATATTGAAAGATTCTTATTAGAAATTAATTATGGTCATGTCCTACATTTTTTAGGTGTACCTTTTGGTTATTTAATAATGTTATTAGATTATGGTATTTATATGGGCCGTGGTATTACTATTGGTTTAACTATTGGAATACCTGTTGCGACTGTTAATGCTATATTGTGTTTATTACCGGCTTTTGTTTTAAGATATAATTATCCAAGATTACAAGTTATGCATAAATTTGCTTTAAGAAAACAAAATAGAAAGAATGATGAATCTAATGAATAAATATAGATTTATAATTAATAGTATTTGTAACACTTGGTATATTGGTTTTAGTATTTAATTAATTTTGTTTAGAATATGTAGGTAGTGTTGTTGCTACATTTATGATTTTTTATGCCTGAAGGGACAAAAGTTTTTACTGCTATAATTGAAATTATTTTAGCTATAATCTTAGTTACATATAAAGGACCAAATGAAGAAGTTGGATATGTATTAAGTTAGTTATTTGGGCTGTATGGACTATGTTAGCTGAAGGTAAAGAAGTAACTGAATGTCTACTTCGTTTTAAAGAGAAGAAACCACCTTTATTAAATTTAGCTGAATCATTAATTTCTATTGGCTTTGTTATCGCTATGCTACTTGAGCCAACAGAACATCATGCCCATACTCATGTATTTTTACTTGGTATCGAATTAATCACAAATGCTTCATTCTATTATTTATATAATTATTTAGATAAGTTAATTGAAAAAAGAAAGAATAATAAAGAATTAGTTAAAGAGTCAGAAGAATAATGGACTCTTTTTCTTTTTTGTCTTATAATTATTCTATTAGGAGTGATAGTATGAAATTCTTAAGAAAACTTTTAAAGACAATTAAATTATTATTTTCAAGATATATCTTAATTATATTATTAATATTGCTACAAATAGTAGTTATTCAAATAATACTTGTATTTGTTCAAGCTACATATTGGTGGGTAAACCTTATTGTCTATGGTCTTGATATACTTCTATTTTTCCATATCATGAATAAAAAAGAAGCTCCAGAATTTAAAATACCATGGATTGTTTTGTTTTTAGTATTTCCTATAACTGGTATTATTTGTTGGGTATTCTTTTCTAATCATGGTTTAAGAAGAAGACATAATAAATTAATTAGAAAAATAGATAATTCTGTTAAACCATATTTATCTTTTAATGATCTAAATAATGAAGATTTAGGATATGCGACTAGAAACTTTAATTATTTAATGAATCAAACAAATTATAAGTATTATAAGAATTGTAGAGTTACATATTTTGAATCTGGTGAAAAATATTTTGATAGTATTATAGAAGATTTAAAAAAAGCTAAAGAATTTATCTTTATTGAATTTTTTATCATAAATAGAGGAATCCTTTGGGATAGGATTCATGCTGTATTAAAAGAAAAGGCTAAAGAGGGAGTAGAAATTAGAATCTTATTTGATGATATTGGTTCAGCTGGTAATATGAATCATATCTATATGAATAAATTAAGAAAAGAAGGAATGAAAGTAGAAGCCTTCAATAAGGCAACACCTATTTTGTCTGGTATTTATAATAATAGAGACCATAGAAAGATAGTTGTTATCGACCATTTAGCTGCCTATACAGGAGGTAATAATTTAGCTGATGAATATGCTAATTTAGAAGAAAGATTTGGTCATTGGAAAGATACTGGTGTAAAGGTTGAAGGAGAGGCTATTAATAGTTTTATTGGTCTATTCTTACAGTTATATGATTTAGAGACTAAAAGTGTTTCAGATTATGATAAGTTATTGAATTATAAATATGAAAAATTTGAAGAAGAAGGATATGTAATGCCTTTTGGTGATGGTCCTAAGCCATTCTTTAAAGAATTAATAGGAGAAGGTAATTTCTTAAATATGATTAATGGTGCAAAAAAATCTGTTATGATTTCAAGCCCATATTTAATCCCAACCCACTCATTAGTATCAGCAATTAGGAATGCGGCATTACGTGGTGTTGATATTAAAATTATGTTACCTGGTATTCCTGATAAAAAAATACCATATGGATTAGCTAAGAGCTATTTTAAATATTTAATGGATGCGGGAGTTAAAATATATTTATATACACCTGGATTCAATCATAATAAATGTGTTGTAGTAGATGAAGAATTAGCTTTCAATGGCACTATTAATTTTGATTATAGATCTTTAGTTCATCACTTTGAATGTGGGGTATTATTATATAAGAATCCTTGTATAAAAGATATTGTATCAGATTTTAATTTGACATTTGAAAAATGTGAATTAGTTACTAAAGCGAAAAGATTTTATGGTATTGGTATTTCTATAGTAAATTTAATAGCTCCTATGTTATGAAAAATGTCCATCATTAATTTGATGGATTTTTTTTAAAAAAGTATTGACATTTTAAATTATGTTGCATACAATATAATTGTAAACAACAGAAAGGAATGATAATATGACAATTTATGATTTTGAAGTATTAAAAAGGGATGATAGTAAAGTTAAATTAGAAGAGTATAAGGGTAAGGTTTTATTAATTGTTAATACAGCAACAGGTTGTGGATTTACACCACAATATGAAGCATTAGAGAATTTATATAAGGAATATCATGGTAAAGGATTAGAGATTTTAGATTTTCCTTGTAATCAATTTGGTCATCAGGCACCTGGTTCTGATGATGAAATTCATGAATTTTGTCAAGCTAAATATAATACAAGCTTTGATCAATTCAAAAAGATTGATGTTAATGGAGAATGTGAAGAACCATTATATCATTACTTAAAGGAAAATTCTAAAGGAGAATATATCAAAGGTTTAGCACATAAGGCAGCAATGAAATCTGTAGGTGCTATTTCAAAAACTTGTAAAGAGAAGAATGATATTAAATGGAATTTCACTAAGTTCTTGATTAATCAAGAAGGAGAGGTTATTATGAGAGTGTCTCCTATTGAAAGTCCTATGGTTATGGAAGATAAGATTAAAGAATTGTTAGGTGAATAAAATGTATGATTCAATTATAATTGGAGCCGGACCTGCAGGTATATCTGCAAGTCTATACCTAAAAAGAGCCAATAAAAATGTCTTAGTTTTATATTATGGGCAATCTGAATTAGAAAAGGCCCATAAAATTGATAATTTTTATGGTTTCCCAAATGGTATTAGCGGAAAAGATTTATACCAAAATGGTATCAATCAGGCTAAAAATTTAGGTGTTCAAGTTTCAAATGAAGAAGTGTTAAATATTCAGATGAATGAAGACTTTTGTTATAATGTTATTACATCAAAGAATACTTATAAATCTAAAACAGTTATTATAGCTACTGGTAATAAGAAATTAAAGCCTAATATTTCTGGTATAGAAAAGTTTGAAGGTATGGGTGTTTCATATTGTGCTATATGTGATGGTTTCTTTTACAGAAAGAAAGATGTTGTAGTACTAGGTAATGAATTATACGCAGTAAGTGAGGCAGAAGAATTATTAAATGTTACACCAAATGTTACTATATTAACTAATGGTAAGGAAATGAAAGAAAATACTAATATTAAAGTAAATACTAAAAAGATTGAAAAGATATTAGGTGATGAAAGAGTTAGTGGCATATTATTTAGTGATGGTGAAATCCTTAATTGTAATGGAGTTTTTGTGGCTGAAGGTGTTGCAGGAGGCTCTAATTTTGCAAAGAAACTAGGTATTTATACAGATGGTGATAAAATAGTAGTAGATGAGAATATGCAAACTAATGCTCCTGGTATTTATGCTTGTGGTAATCTAGTAGGTGGCTTATTACAAATTAATAAAGCCGCATATGAAGGTGCTATGGCAGGATTAGCTGCTGTAAAATATATTAATGAGAAGAGGTAATTATTATGAAAATTGTAAAGAGCACTGAAGAATTCAAAGAATTAGTTGTAAAAGGAAATGTAGTTGTTGACTTTTATGCAGATTGGTGTGGTCCATGCCGTATGCAAGGACCAATCTTAGAAGAAATTGAAAAAGATATGGAAGATGTATCTATTGTTAAAGTCAATGTAGATGATAATCCAGATTTAGCAGATGCATTTCAAGTTCAATCTATTCCAATGTTAATTATATTTAAGGATGCTAAAATCGTTAAGAAGTTTGTTGGTTTAACACCAAAGGCTAAGATTGTTGCAGAAATAAAATAATATGGATAAATACGATTGCTTACGTTTAGAAAACCAATTATGCTTTCCTCTTTATGTAGCCTCTAAAGAAATAATTAGAAGATATAAACCATTATTAGACAAATTAGATTTAACATATACACAATATATCGCTATGATGGTTATTTGGGAAGAAAAAACTATTCATGTTACTGCCCTAGGTAAAAAATTATATTTAGATACAGGTACTATATCTCCATTAATTAGAAAATTAAAAGAAAAAGGTTATATTACTATTAATAGAGATAATAAAGATGAAAGAGTCCAAATAATAGAGGTCACTAAAGAAGGTATGGATTTAAGAGAAAAAGCTTTATCTGTCCCAGAATCTATGGCTAAGAATAAATGTATTGATTTAACAGTAGATGAAGCAATAACATTAAAAAAAATTCTAGAACAAATTATTGAAAGATAAGCCATTTTCTAATGGCTTTTCTTCTTTTCGTTGTTATAATAAAAGTATAGGAGGGATGGATATGGAATTATCTTCAGTATTACACATTGCCGATAGGCGTTTTGCTTATGCAGTAGATAAAAATAGTTTTATCATTCGTATTAGAACTAAAAGAGATGACTTTAAAGAAGTTATTTTGCATTCTAGGTATAAATATGTACCATTAAAGTTTATAAATACAATGGAAGAAACTAAAATGCATCTATATGCTAAAGACAATGTGTTTGATTATTATGAAGCTAATATCAAAATTGATTGTATCTGTTTAAGATATTATTTTGAGTTAGTGGATTATGATTCAAATAAAGCCTATTTTGGCAATAATAGGTTTTATAAAAACGATATCGATAATATCGATTTTATGTTTGATTTACCACAGAATTTAAGAGAAGAAGAGATGTATGTTTTGCCTAAATGGGCAAAAAATGGTATTGTATACCAAATATTTCCAGCTAGATTTGCTTCATCAGAAGACATTTCTAAAGAAATATGGTATAAAGCACCAATTGGTCATCAAGAAGAAATTGGTGGCAATTTAAGAGGTATTATTAATCATTTAGATCATATTAGTGAATTAGGGGCTGATTTGATTTATATGACTCCGATTTTTAAATCTACTTCTAGTCATAAATATAATATAGCTGATTATTATACTATTGATCCTACTTTTGGTTCAAAAGAGGATTTAATTGAGTTAGTTAAAAAAGCTCATGAAAAAGGTATTAGGGTCATACTTGATGGTGTATTTAATCATACTGGAATAGACTTTTTCGCATTTAAAGATGTATTAAAAAATGGTAAAGATTCAAATTATTATAATTGGTATTATATTAATGATTATCCTTTAGTATGTGAATGGGGTAAAAGACCTAATTATAAGTCATTTGCTTATTTCTTTGGTATGCCAAAACTAAATGAGGATAATCCTGTTGTAAGAAAATATTTTATCGATGTCGCTACATATTGGATTAAAGAAGCCGATATTGATGGGTGGAGATTAGATGTTGCTGATGAAGTTTCCCATGTCTTTTGGAAAGAATTTAGGCGTGAGGTAAAAAAAGTTAAACCTGATGCCTTAATTATAGGTGAAGTATGGCATTATGCTGAGGACTTCCTAGATGGTGATGAATGGGATACAGTAATGAATTATGATTTCTATTTCTCTGTTAGAGAATTAGTAGCTAAAGAAACATTAACTGTATCTGAATTCTATGCTGAAATAGAAACTATAAAGGGTAGATGTCATAAAGCTATTTATCCATATTTATGGAATTTACTTGATAGCCATGATACAGAAAGATTCTATAACGCATGTAATTATGATAAGAAAAAAGAAAAGCTAGCTATAGCTATTCAATTATTATTTGAAGGTATGCCTTTAATTTATTATGGGGATGAATTTGGCATGAAAGGTTCACATGACCCTGATAATAGAAGAGGCATGTATTGGGATAGAGAATATCAAGATTTAGAATTCTTTGATTGGTATAAAAAATTAATTCAAGTAAGAAAAAATAATCCTGGTATTTTAGAAGAAAATGTTTCTTATAAAACTATAGATGAACTTGGTTTATTAGTTTTAGAAAAGCCTTCATATACATTAGTATTTAACACAAAAAATAAAGAATTAGTATTAGATGAATATATTGGAAAAGAAGATTTAATAGAAAATAAAATATTTGATGGTAATATGAAACCACTTAGTGTTTTGGTCTTCAATAAATAAAATGTTTTAATTTTTTTAATAAATGTAGTATAATATATATAGACTTATGTCTAAAAAAGGAGAAAAATAGTATGAGAAAATCAATTTTAAGCTTAGGACTATTAACTGGTGTAATTGCTACATTTGCACTTGCATCATGTGGTTCAAGCCAAACTACTGTTAAGGATTTTGAGGGAAATGATTATACAATTGAAGCTTCTAAAGATAAAGAAGTTGTTGCAAAATCATTAGTTCTTACAGCTAAAGCAGTAACAGCTACACAAGCAAAATATTATGCACTAGGTGCAGAACTTAATTTAGATGCAGAAGTATCTACAGCTTATGAAGGTATTGATTTAACTGCAAATTTAGCAGCTAATTTAGCATTAAAGGGTTCTATTGGAACAAATGCTTATACTGCAATTTATGATATTACACAAAAGAAACCTGAAACAATTACTGATGAACAAATTAAACAAGCTAATGATGAATTAGCAGCTAATTTAAAGGGTGAAGCCATTTTTAGTGCGACTGCTTCTTTAACTGCATCTTCAGAAGATGAAGAATTAAAAGAAGGCGTTGAAATGTTTAATGGTGCTAAGGCAGAAGTTAGTGCTGCTGCATTCATAGAAAATGCTACAGAGACTACACCATTAACTGCATATGGCGAAATTAATGGTTCAGTATCAGCTACAATTTATCCACTATTATCTTTAGTAATCCCTGAGGAATATGCTGATTTCTTCAAAGAAAGTGAAGATAAGAAGAATATGGAAGTTGAACTAAATGTAATGTATGGTATTGCAGAAATTCCAGATGCTGAAAATTATGTATCAGGATTCAGTTATTATCAAACTCATACATTTGATGAGCTCTTAACTGCTATTGGCGTAGATGCTGATACTAAACTAACTGCTGAATTCTTTGAATCAAAGGAGTATGAAACATTAGTTACTGCTGTTGATCAACTTGGTCTAGAAATCACTGATGCAAAGGGTGGTTCTGTTACATTTGGTCTTAATTTAACTGGTGATAAGATTGGTGCATTAGCTACATTAACTGGTAAGAAGTTAACAGTTGAAGATCTTACTAATTTAGCTAAGTTAGAAAAAGATAAAACATATTTAAAATTAGAAGCTACAATTGATGCAGTTAAGGGTCTTGCAACTGGTTTTAAGGTTGAATTACCAGACTTATCAATTATTCCATTATTTGTTGAAGACTTCCCAGTTGAAAAATTTGGTGGTCATTTATCAGTTGGTTATAAACTTACAACAGATGGTGATGTTAAGTTTACAAAGACTAAGGATGCTAATAAGACTTATGTTAATCCTGAGGATTTAGCTCTTCAAGGAGAAGCACAAGTAGAAGATCAACCTAAATAATTTAATAAAAAAATATAAAGGAGCTTCGGCTCCTTTATTCATATATTAAGGGGGATTTAATTGTGATTTATAATGATAAGATTAATTATAAATATGAAAATAATCCATCTAGTAATACTTTAGTAATTT
>JAILGR010000006.1 GCA_024696565.1 Acholeplasmatales bacterium
TCTTTTATTTCAAATTATAAAAGATTACCGATACAAAAACAAGATTATTGTACAATTTTCATTCAAAAAAAGCACATTAATCTTTAATGTGCTTTATTTTAAACTTTATTTCTTAGGAATTGAATCAACAAATTCTTTTAATGAACCATCTAAGAATTCTTCTTTTCTAGCATATAAGAATGTTGCTTCATTAATTCTAACTGCTCTACCATCAAGGGCTATTGCTGCCCCTTGGAAGAAGGCCATATATTTATCAGCCTGTTTAGAATCCATACTATCAAAATTTAAGACTAAAGGATAGCCACTCTTTAATGACTCTAGAAGTTCTTTAGCTCTAGGGTCATCTTCTTTCATTTGTTCCATAATGATTCTAGATGCGGCATTGCCTTCTAAAATACTATCTTCAGATAAATCTATATCTTTATATGGATCTTTCTTTTTAAAGAATAATCCCATTATTCTTCACCTTCCTCTTTACTTACAACAGGTAATACCTTAGCCTTAGTACCTTGACGAACCATAATTAATGTTGTAGTTGCGAACTCTTGTAAGATATCCATTCTTTGTGGAGGGCAGGCAAGGATAATTTGAAGTGGCATAGAATTAATAAATGACATCATCGCTCTCATACGGTTACCATCCATCTTATCGAATACCTCGTCAAACATTACAAGACCAATAGGATCGCCACCAGTGAAGCTTGTCTTTGTATATACTCTTACGAATGATGCGATAATTGCTACATAGAATGGAACCTGAGTCTCACCACCGGATTTTTCTTTAAATACTTTAGAATAAGTCATTGAATCACCATCTTGGTTTGTAATACGAATATCATAGTCCATATATGTACGGTAATCAGTAAATTTATTCATTGCACCATTAGAATTTAATTCATCTTGTGATAATGATTCAAATAATTCTCTAATTTGTTCATCATACTTATTTTGGAAATCATAAGTAAATAAACCTTGATTTAAATCAACTAATTCAGATGTAACCATATCATAGAATTGAGCATATTCAGAAGATCTTGGGAAGATAAATTCATATGAATCATTACCGAATTTAATATTCTTTAATGTATCATTAATCTTACCAATTTCTTGTTCAGCAGTTAAGATATTATTTCTTAATTTTGCAATGAAGTCTTCTTTAAATACTACTTCAGCAGATTCTCTTGCTTGTCTTACTTTTGTTTCATAAGTAATTAATTCACTCTTTTCTAACTTATTTAATTCAGCCATAAATTTATTAATTTCAGCTAAACCAATAGTTAGAGTTGAATTATATTTATTAACATAAGCAAATTGTTTAGATACTAAGCTTTCAACTAATGTTGAATAAGAATTCTCTTCTGTTCTATATTTTTCTTGATATGCATTTAATGCCATCTTGAAGTTAGATGATTGAACAATTTGTTCATATTCTTCTTTAGCACGTGATTCAAATGTTAAATTATCACCAGCTAAATCTTTAAGATTTTGTTGTAATTGTTCTAATTCTTTAGTCTTTTCAGCGACAATTTGAACTAAAGTATTAATACGAGTTCCAATTGAACCAATCTCCATAGAATAATCCATCTTTTTCTTTTCGATATTCTTAATAGATTGTTGTACCTTCTCATAATCATCTTGTAATTCAGATGGAGTTGCATTCTTAGATCTTTGAGCTTGTTTAATTAAATCTTCTAAGGCAGCCTTTTCCTTAACTAATTCAATTGCCTTATCTAAGTCTTCAATTAATGGTCTAATATCAATTTGACTTAATAATTCAATTTCTCTAGTTACTGCTTCAACCTCTTGGTTAACAGTTTGATATCTTTCTTTAGCTTCTTCAGCCTTTTGAGCCCAAATTGAAGATGCCTTAGCTGCCGCATTCTTACCCATAAATGGCTTATCAATATTAGGATTTAAGTCTGTAACTGTATATCCTGAATATAATAAGTGATCATTAGTAATAGATGTTTGATATTTTTCTAATTCCATTGGATCATCACACATAATAACATTACCACATGTGTAATTAATATAACATCTAGCATCTTGATTATCAGATTCAATAATTGAAGCTAATGAGTTCTTTTCAAAAGTTGTAAACTTAGAAATTTGTTTTGTATTAACTAAACCAATACCATATAGGTGATATTTATTCTTAATACGAGAATAAATTTGTAGTGCTTGATCATAATATCTAGGCTCAACAATCATCATGAATCTTCTATTACGTAAGAAGATTTCTACTGTATCAGCCCACTTAGGATCAGTAATTTCACAAAGTTCAGCAAAGATATGAACATTAATATCATAATTATAAATTCTCTTTAAGCCTTCTTGAATTTCTTGACGAATAGCTACTAATTGAGGATTATAATTTAATTTATTTTGTTTTAAATCTCTTAAAGAGATAGAAATTTGATTAATTTCTACAATAATTTGATTAATTTCAGTTTGTAATGAACCTAATCTTTGGTTCTTCTTAGAAATTAATTGTTGCATTCTAGAATTAATATCTCTTAGTCTAACTTTATTTTCTTCTACTTGAGATTGGTTAATTAAAGATAAATTAACTGAAGCTGCTTCATTATATAATTTTTCTTCAGAAATTCTTCTTAATTCATTAATGATATCTTTATATTGAGAACTTCTCTTTAAGAAGGCTTGTTGGTTAGCTTCTAATGATGAAATATTAGCTTGAGTTTTTAATATTTCACGATTAGTATATTCTTCAGCTTTAAATGTATCATTAGATTGTAATAAATTATATAATTCACGAGCACGCTCTTGTAATGCTAAATTCTCTTGATCTAAATCTTGTAATTCTTTTTGTTTAGCTAATCTAGAATTCTCTTCTTTTTCCATTTGACGTTTAGCATCTTTAATTTCATTTCTAACTGCTTCTACATCAAATAAATGCATTAAGTATTCAATATAAGCTTTATTTTCTTGAATCTTTAAAATTTCTTGATATACAAAATCAATCTCATGTAAATCAGCAATCTTAGCTTGAATTTGTTTTAATGTAATTTCTAATTCTTTATATGCACGAATAGAATCTTTAATTGCAGAAACATCGATTGCCTTTTCTTCTAGAATGTTTTGGTAAATGAAATCTTTAACATCGGCAATAGGCTTGAAAGCTAAAGCTTTTGGAATTAAACGATAGAAATCTTCGTTAATTGAACCAAAAGCATTTCTAAATCCTCTTTTAGCTTCCTTTTTAGTTAAGAAATATTCAAATAATGGATTATGCTTTCTAAATTCTACTGTACCATAAATTGTTTTATCTTCTGATATAAACATAGAATCACTAATTGGTTCATCAGAACGGTAGAATATAGATTTAACTGGTGCAAGATCACCAAAAGCATCAACAACCGCACCAACAGTGAAGTCTAGACCAGTTCTTTCGTCATGGAACTGTAATGCGATATGACCAGATACATCACCATTACGTAGGTATTCTCTATCATCCATACCTAATTTACATTTTACATAACCTTTTAAATCTCTCTTACCTTTTTCGTTTGCAGCTAAGTTAAATGTAGTATCACCAGCTGTTAATACATAAGTAATGGCATCCATGATAGTAGATTTACCAGAAGCATTAGGTCCTGTAAGTAATGTATTACCATTAATTTCAATTGTTTCATTGGCAAGGTAATGCCAATTAATTAATCTTACTTTAACTAACTTCTTCATTCTACTTTACCTCCTCAGCGGCATTAATCTTATTAATTGTATTAAATACCTCTGTAATATCTTCAGAACGAATTGCCATTAATATTGTAGGAAGTATAACAAGCTTACAGCTTGATGTTTGTAAATCGCCTGAAATTTCAATTAAGTTATATCTTTTTAATAATCTTAATGAAGAAATTAAATCAGTTTTATTTAGTTTCTTCTTAATTTCTAAATAATCATATTTTTCATGAATATCAGATACTTGACAAACGATATTTTCATTTAATGAAGTATCTTTTACTTTTTCATGGTATAAAAGTCTTAGAATTAATAAAACTAATGTTTCATCTCTTCTTAATTTTAATGTATTAGCTGCAGATGCACCTGATAGCATTACACTACCAGTTGGCATATCTAATTCTATTTCATAGCCTAGGATTTTGAAGAATTCATCAAATACCTCTTTGTAGCTCATTAAGAAATAATACGCTTCTTTATTATCCTTTTTATCTCTTGATAAGAATGTTGAAGCTAATAGCTTATTTGCTGTATCTTTAAACTGACTTTGTTGAGTCACTGTCATTTTTTCTAAAGTATCTAACATTTTCTCTCTCCTATACTAATGTTTTTTTAATTGTGAAATCTTTGATAACGAATTTTTCTGTTTCAATCTTATTATCAACAATTTCAACTACATATGATTTTTCAACCGCTAATATAATACAATATACTACCATCATAAATATGCTTCTTGGGCATTTATAAGTTAATACATTACTTGCTCTAAATACACCATCTACCATATGGGCTTCTAAGAAATTAGAAATTTCTTCTTCATTGTAAGATGTCTTGAATTGTTCCATGAACTCACTTGACATCTCAAATTCTAAGCCTACATCATCAAGTAATTGGTTAGCATTTCTTTGATATGTACCTCTTGGTGTATATAATGAACTTTCCATTTCATATATTTTTAATGTTGGTAAGTTATATAAGCCATCGGCCATACGCATAGCTCTATCAAGCTTACCTTTTTTATTTTGATCTTTAATGAACTTTAAGATAGTATTTAGCTTACCAATAATATTATCTTCTTCTGATAATAAGAATTTAATCTTACCAATAGTTGAATTGATATAATTTCTATTCTTGTTATCAATTTCAGCAATGAAATCTTCAATCGCATTAAAGGCATCAATAACTTCATCAATATTTCTAATAGCTTTACTAATAGCTTCTTCTTCAGTTTTTGTTTGAGCAGCATAGTTTTTAGAAATAGCCTTTAATATAGTTTCATTATCTTGCATTGCTTCTAACTTAGTAATGATATTTAATCTATATCTATCAATATTATCTGTAACCTTAAGTTTTACATATGACTTATCATAAACTTCATTTTTATATCTAATTAGTCTTTCCATTAGATTCTTGATTTCAGAATTATCAATTACTGATTGAATATATTCTTTCATTCTTGCATCAAGTCTTCTAATTGCTCTAATTAATTGTCTTGTATTTGAATATACCAAAGAGAATGTAAGGGCATAATCAATATTATCAGTTTGAGTAAGTAATGAATAAATAGAATAAATATATCCTTGATACTCTGTTGGGTTAACATAGTCTGGTGGTAATTCACTATCTGATAGATCAATCGTTGGATAAGCATTTAAAATTGCTTCACAAATTGTAATTGCCACATCTGTAAAGTTTAGTACCTCAACATAATCATTTGTTACATCAACATATATCCAACCACATTCTTCCATTCTTCTTAAAATGTAGTTAGCAAGTTCCCTTTTACTATGAGGATTTGCTTCCTCATCTTCTTCATTTTCGCAATCGTATAAATAACTTTCATTTGATTCTAAAAAGTAGACTAAGTCATCTACAACTATCTTTTTATCAATTCCCAGAATAGTACCTGTTTCATAAACCTTAAAAACTTGAAGAATACTTGCTAAGTAAATTCTTTTGTTTTTAGAAGCTAATAATGAAAAGAAGTTGTCCTGGACCATATCGAAAAAATCCATCCCTTTTTTCTCCCTTCTATTCGTTTCTTTTAGTATTATACTAAAAAGCTATTTATTATTCAATAAAAACGCTTACGTTTTTACGTAAAAATCGATAATTTTTTAGAAATTTTCGATAATTTTAAAACCATCTCGTTTTCTATATTAAACCTATTGTTTTTGCATATTTTTTATACTATTTTTATACCATTTATAACATAGTTTTTCGGTTTAAATAAAGTAATTTTAAACCCTAGAAAAAAAGGTAAAGAAAAAAGCCTGAAAAGGCTTTTTTATAAATGTTATTTTAATGAAATTTTTTTGTTTCCAAATGCGTCATAACCATCTCTGTTATAACCATTTTTATCATAGCCAAATCTATCAAAGCCATCTCTATCGTAACCGAATTTGTTATAACCTTCCTTGTTATAACCATCTCTATCATAACCAGTTACAGAAAAGCCATCCTTATCATAACCATAATCATCTCTTCTTGTTCCATTTTTATGGATACCTAAAGAATTAAATCCATTAGAATCATATTCATCATTTGATTCTTTAATATCTTCATCCTTATCAAGTTTGAAAATAGAATCATCAAATTTAATTTCTTCCTTAGCTTCATCTAAATTAAGCTTAAAGATTGAATCAGTACTTTCATTAATATCATTATTAATATTATTATTAGAATCTAATTTGAATACTGAATCATCACTTGAATTTAACTTAAAGATAGAATCTTCTTCTTTATTTTCTTCTACCTTAACTTCTTTTTCTTTAGGTAATTCTATATCTATAATAGGTGCATTTTCAATAATAGGTGCTTCTTCAATATTAGATGTCTTTAAAGCTACATCTTCCTTTGGCTCTTCTTTTATTTCTTCTTTAATGATAGGAGCTTTATCTAGCTTTACTTCTTTAATAATTTCTTTTTCTTCTACCTTTATAGGTTTAACCTCTTTTGTTAAAGGCTTTTGAATAACTGAAGCTTCATCCTTTCTTTTAACACCTGATAAGCTAATTGAAATACCAGTATTAGGTTTTTTAGTGTTATATAAGTTTGTGTTAGATGCTCTTACACCAGACTTACTAATAGATAAGCCAGAGCCATTTTTCGTATGTCTTGATAAATTAATATCAGAAAAATTATTAATAGCTTCTTTGTTTTCTCTTTTTACACCAGATTTACTAATAGAAATTCCTGTTGAATCAGGCATTTTAGTATTATATCTAGTAGTACTAGATGTTTTTAAGCCGCCTTCTCTTAATTTTTTAATTCTTTCATCCTCATTTAGCTGTTTTTCAACATATCTTTGGTTTTGGTCTTGAGTATGTTCTTCATGAGCGACCTCAACAGCAGCATCAATTATTAATTCTAAAATTTCCATAAGGCACCTCCTTACATTAAATTCTAATTTATATTATATAAAGAAGGAAAAGATAGTCAATAAGACTATCTAATAATTAAACATTAAATTTAAATAGCATTACATCGCCATCTTGAACGATATATTCTTTACCTTCTTGTCTAACTAATCCAGCTTCTTTTGCCTTTAACATAGAACCGGATTTAATTAAATCATCATAAGATACTGTTTCAGCTCTAATGAAGCCTCTTTGGAAATCTGAATGGATAATACCAGCACATTCAGGTGCCTTCATACCCTTTTTGAAAGTCCAAGCTCTACACTCATCAGGACCTGTAGTGAAATATGTTGCATAACCTAAAAGATCATATGTAGCACGAATCAATCTATTTAAGCCTGGTTCTTCTACACCATAATCTGCTAAAAACATTTCTTTTTCTTCATCATCTAATACAGCTAATTCAGATTCAATTTCAGCTGAAATAGCAATACAAGCTAAACCACTATTTGTAGCATATTCTTTTAATTTAAGATACATTGGATCTTTATCAGGAGTTGCAATAAACTCTTCTTTAATATTAGCCACATACATAAATGGTTTAAATGTTAATAATTGATAATTAGAAACATATTTTAATTCAGCCTCATTGTAAGATAGTGCTCTAGCAGGCTTTTCATCTTGTAAGCAAGATTGAATCTTTTTTAATAATTCAAATTCAAATGGAGCATCATCAACCTTTGAATGAGCCTTCTTTTCAATCTTTTGGATTCTCTTTTCAATAGAGTCTAAGTCAGCTAAAATTAATTCTAAATTAATAATTTCAGCATCTCTAATAGGATCTACTCCACCCTCAACATGGGTAACATTTGAATCCTCAAAGCATCTTACAACCTCTAAGATAGCATCACAATTTCTAATATTACCTAAAAATTGGTTACCTAAACCTTCACCTTTAGATGCACCTTTTACTAAACCTGCTATATCGGTAAATTCACATACCGCAGGAGTAGTCTTTTTAGGATTATACATACTAGATAGTACATATAATCTATCATCAGGAACATTTACCATACCAACATTTGGTTCAATTGTCGCAAATGGGTAGTTTGCAGCAAGTGCTCCTGCCTTTGTAATTGCATTAAATAATGTGGATTTACCAACATTAGGTAATCCAACAATTCCTGCAGTTAAAGCCATTTTAAATAATCTCCTTAATACTACTATTTTAAATATAGGTCATTATAAGCATCAATAGATGCTTGAACAACCGCCTTAGCTTCATCAACACCACAAATTTCAGTTACGAATGTAGTCTTGTTTTCAAGTTGTTTATATACAGTAAAGAAATGTTTAATTTCATCCATCATATGTTGTGGTAATTCAGAAATATCATTATAACCAGCCATAGATGGGTCATTAATACATACAGAGATAATTTTTTCATCTGTAGCTTCTTCATCTATCATTTTTACAACTCCAATAGGTTTACAACGAACTAATACTAGTGGATCAAATGCTTCATCACATAGTACTAATACATCAAGTGGGTCCTTATCCTGAGAATAAGTTCTTGGAATAAAACCATAATTTGCTGGATAGTGTGTAGATGTATATAAAATACGGTCTAGAATAATTAATCCAGTCTCTTTATCTAATTCATATTTTTTCTTGCTGCCTTTTGGTATTTCAATACAAGCAACAAACTTATCCTTTGTAATTCTATCATTATCAATATCATGCCATATAATCATTTTTTATACCCCCTCTTATATAACGAAATAATAATAACACATTTTTTCCAATAAAACAATTATACTGAAAAAAAGTGAGTAAAATTACTCATCTTTTTTCGTAATTGCTATTTTATCATATCTACTATAGATAATACTTCTTTAGATAAAGCCTCAAGCTTGCTATCTGCTTCAGCTTGTGTTTTACCTACAACACCATAATATACTTTTAATTTTGGTTCAGTTCCAGATGGACGTAATACAAACCACATATTATCATTTAAATAATATTTAATAACATTTGATTCAGGTAAGTTAATTCTTGTATCCTTATCAGTTACATAATCATAATGAATTCTCTTTTTAACATCATCTTTAGCTAAAATATCAAAGCCCTTTAAGCAAATGTTTGTATCACGGAAATAATTCATAATACGACCAATCTTAGCAAGACCTTCTAAACCAGCTAAAGCAATATTCTTAATTCCTTCTTTGTAATAACCATATTCTTTATATACTTCTTCTAAAGCATCTACTAAATCCATGCCTTTTTCAAAATAATAAGCTGCAGTTTCACAAAGCATTAAAATTGCTTGAATAGAATCTTTATCACGAACACAATCAGAAATTAAGCAACCATATGATTCTTCAAATCCAAATACATATGTACCTCTCTTTGTTGTTTCCATCTCTCTTGCCTTTTCACCAATGAACTTAAATCCTGTTAATGTAATTTCAGTCTTTAAACCATACTTATTAGCAATGGCAATAGGTAATGTAGATGATACATTAGTAGTAAATAAATAACCATCCTTAGGTAAAATATTTAATTCCTTCTTAGTCTTACAAATATAATCAAATACTAAAGCAGCAGTTTGGTTACCTGTAAATAATACATATTCACCATTATGACGTACAGCAATACCAAGTCTATCTGCATCAGGGTCTGTTGCTAAAACAAGTGGTGCATCAATTTCTTTTGCTAAAGCAATTGCTTCATCATATGCTTCCTTATTTTCAGGGTTAGAAGTTTTAACACCTGAGAAATCAGGATCATTTGTCATTTGACAAGGAAGTGGTACACAGTTATAACCTACAGATTGTAAAACCTGTGGAGCGAATACCTGACCAGTACCATGAAGTGGAGTATATACAACCTTGAAATCTTTCTTTAAATCTGGTCTTAAAATAATCTTTTTAACCTCATTAATATATACTTCATCTACTTCTTTACCAATATATGTAATTAATTCATGATTTAAAGAATGCTCAATTGCAAAATAATCATCAATCTTATTAATTTCAGCAATTACTTGATCAGCCATAGAAGGAACTAATTGACATCCTGTTTCATCATAAATCTTATATCCATTATATTCTTTTGGATTATGGCTTGCTGTAACCATAATACCACCGATACATTTAAAATGACGTACAGCAAATGATAATTCTGGTGTAGGTCTTAATGCTTCAAATAAATAAACTCTAAAGCCAAGTGAAGATAATACCTCAGCAGCAAAACGAGAGAATTCTACTGACTTATGACGGTTATCATGAGCAATAGCAACACCACGAGCTAAAGCATCATCTGCTTGACGCATTAAATATCTACCAAAGCCTAATGTAGCTTTAGCTACGATATAAATATTCATACGATTAGTACCAGCACCTAAGATACCTCTTAAGCCACCAGTACCAAATGCTAAATCATTAGTAAATGCTTCTTTTAAATCATTATCAGACATTGAATCTAATTCAGCCTTTAATGATGGTTCTAAACCTTTAAAATCTTTCCATAACTGTGCTTTTTCTAAATAATTCATTTTAAATAATCCCCCTTCTAATATTAATTTTTTAAGCTATTTAATGGTGCAGGAATTTGTCCTCCACGGTTGATAAATACATTTGGTTTTAATTTACGAATAGGCATAATTGGACCATATCCTAATAGACCACCAAAATCTAATGATTCATCATCTTTTTTACCAATAGCTGGAATAACTCTTACTGCAGTTGTTTTACAGTTAATCATACCAATTGCTGCTTCATCAGCAATTAATGCTGAAATTACTTCAGCTGTAGTATCACCAGGTATAACAATCATATCTAAACCAACTGAACATACCGCAGTCATAGCTTCTAGCTTTTCAATACATAAAGCACCAGATTCAGTAGCTGCAATCATACCAGCATCCTCTGAAACAGGGATGAAAGCACCAGATAAGCCACCTACTCTTGATGATGCCATTACGCCACCCTTCTTAACAGCATCATTTAACATAGCAAGACAAGCAGTTGTACCAACACCACCGCATTGTTCTAAACCAATTTCTTCTAAAATGTGAGCAACAGAATCACCAACTGCAGGAGTTGGGGCAAGTGATAAATCAACTATACCAAAGTCAACGCCTAACATTTCAGATGCTTCTTGACCAACTAATTGACCCATACGTGTAACCTTAAATGCAGTCTTCTTAATTGTATCTGCAACTACCGCAATAGATGCATCCTTAGGTAATGATTTTATAGCCGCTCTTACAACACCAGGACCAGATACACCAACATTTAATACGCAATCAGCTTCACCAACACCATGGAAAGCACCAGCCATAAATGGGTTATCTTCTACTGCATTACAGAACACAACTAACTTAGATGCACCAATACATTCTCTATCTTTAGTTAATTCTGCAGCCTCTCTAATCTTTTGGCCCATAATCTTAACTGCATCTAAATTAATACCAGCTCTAGTTGAGCCAATATTTACAGATGAACATACAATATCAGTTTCAGCCAAAGCTCTTGGAATAGAATTAATTAATTCTTTATCACCAGGAGCAAATCCTTTTTGAACTAATGCTGAATAACCACCAATAAAGTTTACACCAATATCTTTGGCAACCTTATCAAGTGTCTTAGCATATAAAACAGGATCACCACCAGATACACCAACTAACATAGATATAGGTGTAACTGATACTCTTTTGTTAACAATAGGAATACCATATTTTTTAGATATAGCTTCTCCTGTTTTAACTAAGTCTTTTGCATATCTATAAATTTTATCATAAACCTTCTTACAAGATACATTGATATCAGGATCCATACAATCAATTAAGGAAATACCCATTGTAATGGTTCTAACATCTAGATTTTGTTCTTGAATCATTTTTATGGTTTCAACAATTTCATTTTTATTGTTCATATATAACTCCTTAAATTCGATGCATTAAATTAAAAATATCTTCATGCATACAATGGATTTCTAAATTCTTCTCTTTTCCTAATTCTTGAATCTTATCAACAAAATCATTAAATTCAATTGTTAATT
>JAILGR010000040.1 GCA_024696565.1 Acholeplasmatales bacterium
TCTTTTATATTCATTTTCTAAATCCGCTTTTGAATAACCAAACTTCTTAGCCAATACTACTAATGCTACTTCAGTTGGATCACCAAATTCATTACCTTCATCATCAATAGATGCATTAGAACATAAACACATTGATTTAGCCAATAAATCTAATTCTTTTACATTATTAGAAGAATTATAAACTTCTTCTTTATAAAATTCAAAATTAACATAAGATTCAAGGACAGTCATCTTATTTTGAGTTAATGTACCAGTCTTATCTGAACATACTACAGATACAGCTCCTAAAGTTTCAACAGAAGGTAGCTTTCTTACAATTGTATTAGCTTTAACCATTCTTTGAACACCAATAGATAATACGATAGTAACAACTGCAGCTAAACCTTCTGGTACAGCAGCAACAGCAAGTGAAATAGCACCTAAAATAGCTTCAATATAAGCATCTACAACGCTACCTTTACCATCAGCAAAAATCCAAATAATATCAACTATTAATACAGCTACTACAATTAAAATAGTCAATAATCCTAAGAATTTAGATAGCTTAGCTAATACTTTTTGAAGTGGAGTTAATTCTTCTTCACCCTTAGATAATTCTCCTGCGATATGACCTATCTCAGTTTCCATACCAGTTTTTACAACAACACCAGAACCTCTACCATAGCTTACGATAGTAGATTGATATGCTAAATTACATCTATCACCAATACCAACTTCATCAGTAAAAACAAATTCAGCATTCTTTTCTACAGGAACGGATTCACCAGTTAAACTTGATTCATTAATCTTTAAATTGACAGTTTCTATCAATCTTAAATCAGCACCAACTGTATCGCCCTCTTCAACATATACAATATCACCAACAACTAATTCATTAGATTTAATTCTTTCCTTTTTACCATCACGTAAGACAGTACACATTGGAGATGACATTTTCTTTAATGCCTCAAGCGAATTAGCTGCCTTCATTTCTTGTACTGTACCAATAATCGCATTAACTAAAATAACAATTAAAATGATAATTACATCAGGCCAATCTCCAACTGTAAAGAAATCAAATGGACCACCTTGATTCAATGTTTTTATTGTTTCATAAATTGAAATTCCTACTGTAACAGCTATTGCCGCAAATAAAATATAAATCATTGGCTCATTTAGCTGTGATAAGAAAATCATTAAGAAACTCTTCTTTTTCCCTTCTTTTAACTCATTCTTCCCATACTTTTCTAATCTAGCTTTAGCTTCATTAGATGTTAGACCATTTTCTTCATTAGTTTCAAATTCCAAAACTGCTTCTTTTGAATTATAGGTCTCAAATTTTCCTTTTATCATTTTATGGAATCCTCCTCAATTTTCACTACCTATTTTATCACATTACGACATATTTATAAAGTAATAACTTTATTGTCTTTTCCTTTTATAAATTGGAAATAACATTCTAGTTTCTTTTTTGTATTCATCAAAGCCTTCTTTTCTTTTAGCTTGATGTTTTTCAGCTAAAGGAATAGATATAAAAACAAACATTAATGTATTACAAATAGAACCTATTAAAAGGGGATAGAATGACAAAAAGCCTAAACTAAATACTGATGCTAGACCAATTGACCACCACATCATTATTTCTCCTAAATAATTAGGATGTCTTGAATATTTCCAAAGACCAGTTCTAATAAAAGTAGTCGTTCTATTCTTTCTAAATTTATGCATTTGTAAATCGGCAAGTCCTTGCATAATAAAAGAAAAACAACTCATTACAAAGAAAACAATAACAAATGGATTTAATTCTACTTGATAATGGAATACATAAATCAATGGTAATATACATAAATAAACAATCAATGTTGGAAATAAATGAATTCCTAAAAGATTTACAATAGGATATAATTTCCCAGATTGTTCTTTTAATTGTTTATAACGCCAATCTATCCATAATAAATTATCAAAAGTATATACCCAATTAAATGTTAATCTTATTCCCCATAAAATTACAGCAATAGATAAT
>JAILGR010000109.1 GCA_024696565.1 Acholeplasmatales bacterium
TGATTATGCTTTTTTTGTAGATAAAGGGTTATATAAAATGTATTGCTTCCCTATTGGTGTAATACCATTTGCCCTATATTTAATAATTGGTATAATTAGGTCTTTAATAGCTAGAGGAAATAATCAAATACTTTCAATTTATTGGCAAGAATACTATCCTTATGTATTTTTAAATTTTGATAATGTTGCTACATATTTAATAATCATTAGCTTAGTATGCTTATTGTTTGGTATTGCATCAATATCATTTGGGGCATATTTTGCTAAATGTAAAACATATGATATCTTAAAGAGTGAAGAATAATTTCACTCTTTTTCTTTATAAAAAAGAAGAAGCTGATAAATCAGCTCCTTCAATTTATTCATCCTTAGATTCTTTTGATTCATTTAATCTGTTTCTAAAATCATCTTCAGGAACAGGCTTTGCGAAATAATAACCTTGAATAATGTCACAACCTATATCTCTTAAGAATTCAACTTCATGTTCATTCTCTATGCCTTCAGCAACTACAGTCTTATGTAATTTATGACATAAGCTTACAATTGATCTAATAATAATCTTATTTGATTCATCTAATCCGGCTCTAAAGAATTTAGCATCTATTTTTATAATATCAAATTCTAATTCATGAATCATATTTAAAGAAGAATAACCAGAGCCAAAGTCATCCATTGCGATGAAATAATCATTATCATGGAATACTCTAATGAATCTTGTAAATACATCGACATTATCCATTAATAAGCCCTCAGTAATTTCAAATTCAATTAAATTATGAGGTATTTCATATTTGTTAGCAATTTCTTCATAATGGCTCATAAAATTGATATTAGAGAAATGTCTTTTGGATAAATTAATAGATAGAGGAACTACTCTTTCTCCGTTATCTATCATCTTACGTAATAGTTTACAAGATTTTTCAAAGACATATGCATCTAAGGTAGTAATATAGCCATTTTCTTCAAATAGAGGAATGAATTTACCTGGACTAATTAACCCTTTTTTAGGGTGACGCCATCTTACTAATGTTTCAGCACCACACCAATCATTCATTTTTAGATTCCATTTAAGCTGTAGATAGATTTCAAATTCTTCATTATTGATAGCATCTTCAAATTGAATAGTCATATCTTGAAGTTCTTTTTGATACATATCCATTTCTTCATCATAGAATCTAATTAAATCTTCATCCTTAGAATTCTTTTCAGCAAATTTAGCTTTTTCAACTTCTCTTTCAATTATTGGATATTTTTCATCAATTAATTTAATACCAAATGATAATCTTAATTTTATATATTCATACCCATCAACAACTGATAAATGATCATTTAATGATGATACTTTAAATACTAAATCATCCTTTTTACCTTCTAAGAATAATAAGAAATTACCACCTTTTTGATAACATGCAACCTCTTTATATTTATTCATCAAAGCATTGATTTTTTTACCCATTTCTACTAATAATCCATCAGCAGTTTTTCCACCATATGTTTCATTAACTATACCAAATTCTTTAATATTTAAGAATACTACAGCATAGCTATTATTAGAATTACTATAAGCAATAGCAGTAGCATCCTTAAAGAATGTTTCTTCTTTATTTAATTTAGTTGTAGGTGAAAAAGCATAAGCAATTGTATATTTAGCGATTTGTCTATATATTACAATAACTGCTAGAATAGATGTTAATAATAATACGAATAAAGTCGTAAGTAATATGATTAACAAGATTACAGATAAATCAGAAATGGTTTTAGTTAATAAGGCTTTAGGAGCCATAAGTATTAAATAATAATTACCATCGATTCCATATTTTAGTTTTTCACGATAAATCATACCATCTCTATCGTTTTTTCCAACATTTAATACTTGTAATTCAGGATTATTAAGAAAGTCTTCGTATTTTTTAAAATCTCCATCATCTACCCATGATCTCATGGCATCAGTATAATTTTCAAATGTTGCAAAACGCCATTTATGTTCAGGGGATGCAATAATTATCATATCGTAATTACTATCAACTATTATTAATGAATCGTTACCATCATGGGCTGTTGGCATAATTGGGGCAATCAATTGGTTTGTTTCCATACGACCAACAATACCTTGTATTGATGTGTGGGTTTCACATTTTGGAATGAAGAAGTATATATAATCAGATTGGAACTTGTTTAATGTCTTTCCATTACAGAATATGTCACCATTAATTTTTGGAATATTTGTTAATTCAACTTTTTCATTTTTAAAATAAGCAGCATTATTAAATATTATCCCAATATCATTTAAATAGGTATCCATACTATGAGATTTAGTTACATTAATTACTTTTTCTTCAGTATCTAAATCTGAATCTTCCATATCATCTAAAACACTCTTATAGCCTCTTAATTCTTGGAAATAGAATTTCATATAATTAGAAAAAAGTGTATAAGTTGTTTTACCATTGTTGATGATTCTCTCTTCAGCTAATGCATCATAATAGTAATTATTTAATCTATTACTTTCAATTGCGATAACTACTGTTAAAGATGCAACAAATATAGTAATTAATAAAGAGATAATAATTGCAATAATGTTATTTCGTTTTAGTTTTTGTAAATTTGTTAAAAAACGATGCTTTTTTTGAAAAACAATATTTTCAGCCATTTACACATACCCCCTTAGTTTTGTGTA
>JAILGR010000091.1 GCA_024696565.1 Acholeplasmatales bacterium
GGCTAATAAAGGTGAGATTAAAAGAGTAGAAGATGATATTAATAAAATATTATCATTTAAAAAGTATTATAAGGAATTCGCTTTAAATGAGAGAATGATTTTTTATTTCGCTTATTATAATTTGATTGCTTATATTCCTCAATATAATAATCATTATTATGAAAATATCATCAAGGTTTATAAAGAAGCTAGAGAATTCTATCATTCATCTATTGTATTAGAAATGAGAGATCAAGAAATCGCAAGAAGAGAATATAATTTATTAAATAAAATCTTCTTACATAGCTTTATGTATTACTTAGATGATGGACTTGGAAGTCAAATGGAATTCATTGATATAATTGATGAAATAAAAGATACATTTGATGATGAAATGGATAGGGATTTAGGCCATGCTGTATTAACATATCTACATGATGAAATGGATGATTTAGAATTAGTATTCTATTTAAAGAATTATTTTACATTCTATTTTAATGATGCTAAAGAATTAACATTTAATGAGCCTAAAGATGAAATATATGTTAGATGTGAAAATGTAGTAGATACAGCTAATATGATTTTTGATTTTATGGCTCATTCATATATTTGTGTAGCTAAAAAAGAAGAAATATGTAATTATATATTATCTTGTTCTTTACAATTATTTACTCAAGTACCAAGGAGTAAATATGTAGCTACATATGTAGAAGAAGCTACATCATCAATTGTAAAAAAGGCTCTTCCTTTTATTCGTAATGTTGATTTTAAAGAAGAAGTATTTACAAAATTAATATTAGTGCGTCAAACAGAAAATTATATGCATTCTAAAATGGTAGAAAAGATTTCTTTATCTATTCTAGACCATATGAATCAAAATAGATATCCATTAATTAGAAGCATGTTAGAAGAAGGATTCTGGGATTATTCTGATTTAAGAGGCTTTGTTGCAAGATCAGCAAGAATTCATGATGTTGGTAAATCATTGGTTTTAGGTATTGTTAATCAACAAATTAGAAACTTAGACAATACTGAATTTGACCAAATTAAATTACACCCTGTTAATACAGATGTATTCCAAAGAGATTTCCATTTTTCTTTCTATAAAGATATTATAAGAGGTCATCATAAATCATATGATGGTAAAAGCGGATATCCACTAGATTTTGATAATACAAAGAGTAAATATAAATTAATTATTGATTTAATAACTATAGCTGATTGTATAGATGCAGGTACTGATATTTATGGTAGAAATTATCATGAAGGCAAGAATTTTGATATGGTATTTAAAGAATTACAAAATGGAGCCAATACATTATATAATCCAGATATAGTTACATATATTGGTATTGATAATAATTTAATGAATGAATTGAAGTATATTGTAGGCGAATATCGTATGGAATTAAGATATAAAGGCTACAAGAAGGAGTAAAATATGGCTTGTACAACTATATTAGTAGGTAAAAAAGCATCTTATGATGGTTCTACTATGATTGCAAGAAATGATGATGGTCATTTCGATACAAAAAAATTAATTACAGTTACACCAGATAAACAACCAAAAAAATATACAACTGTAATATCACATTTAGAAATTGAATTACCAGATAATCCACTTAGATACACATCAAACCCTAGTGTTGATCCATCTAGTGGTGTTTGGCCAGCCAATGGTATTAATGAATTAAATGTTTGTATGACTGCAACAGAAACAATCACATCAAATCCTAATGTTTTAGGGGCAGATCCATATGTAAAATATATAAAAGCTTCAAATCCTGATGAAAAAGATATTCCTGGTGGAATTGGAGAAGAAGATTTAGTATTATTAGTCTTACCTTATATTAAATCAGCCAAAGAAGGTGTAATTCGTTTAGGTAGTTTACTTGAAAAATATGGTACATATGAACCAAACGGTATTGCCTTTTCTGATGCTGATTCAATTTGGTGGTTAGAAACAATTGGTGGACATCACTGGATTGCAAGAAGAGTTAAGGATGAAGAGTATGTAATTATGCCAAATCAATTTGGCCTAGATAGATTTGATTTTAATGATGCATATTCTAAACAAGAAGAAAATATGTGTTCAGCCGATCTATTAGATTTCATTAAAGAAAATCATCTAGATTTTAATAATGATGGCAAA
>JAILGR010000144.1 GCA_024696565.1 Acholeplasmatales bacterium
AGTAACCTCTATGCTCTTTGCAGGATCACTTCCAAATTCTGCATAAGCTGATTCACTACCACTACCAATAGTATATGTATAAACATCAACCATATTAGCAGTATTAGCATAACTAATGTTTAAAGTATCTGATGATAACCAAGTACCATATTGCGAATGCAAAGAAATAGAGAAAATTGGATTATCAAAAGAATCTACACTTTCGGCATCTACTGGATTGATATAGTATATATAATTTGCGTTTGTTGTATCTTGCACTACAATATGAGCACTAGCATCATAATATGCAAAAGTTGCAACTGTGTCATTAACACCTTGCGTTACTGTTATTTTTGGTGAGAATACGTACTTTCCTGGAAGATACCATAATGAAGAATCAACATTAGAATAAGACATATTTGTTTCTACTTCACCATTCATTACAACAAATGATGCAGACAATTGATATGCTGAATTATTTAATGTAACATCATCTCCATTCATTCTTTGCAACTTAAGAGTAGGCGCATTAATAGCCACACCATCATAATACTTACCAGTTTCTGAAATTAAATACTGAGCACTATTATTTGTATCCAAATAAGATACTTGTGCAAATTCACCAAACGTGAAGATATTAGCACCTGAAGCATTTTGTATATATCGAATTTGTGCACCTAAATATTCTGAAGTTAAAATTATATCCTCATCTAAAGTGCCTCGTTCCAATTTACATTGTTCTCCACTCCAAATCAAATACGATGTATTTGAATCTTTAGATTCAAACGAATACACTTGAGAGTTAGATCCATATTTTGCAGGATCTAAAGTGATATCTTTAGTTGCAATGTCCTTATATGTTTCAAAATAATCTTTTGCTACAATTTCACTTCTTACTTGATTTGTCGCTCTTGAGAAATCAAACGAAACTTTAATGCTACCATTTGCGTTTGTTGAATATACTTCAGACCACTTTCCATATTTTATTTTTTGAGCAGAGTCTAGAGTTGTATAACCTGCACCTTCAGCTGTGCTTCCTTCTTGAACTGCTGCTATATAATCATAAAGGATAACAACATTTGAGATAACTGGATCATCTCCAAGAACATCAAACAAACAGCCAGTAATTGATTTTTCTTTTACTCCATTGCTGCTTGGGCTATCAAACCAAGAATTTGCTCTTCCTCCCTTCCAGCCAGAAATAATACCATTGATACTCTCTGAACCTACATTGCCAGTAGTAATATCATTATCAGCTGTTGTTAAATAAGTACCGCCAATTGCACCACCTGAATATCCGTAACCACCATCGTTATTTCTATTACTCTCTGAAGCATGATATACATAAGCATTAACTGTTCCTGTTCCTAAAACTGTACAATTTGATACTTTTGCTGTATTATCGCCAGCGACAATTGCACCAGCTAGTCCACCTGCAACAGAAGAACCCTTCTTTGTTCCTGTCCAATATGAAACACCATCGACAAGAGCTTCAACACCACCAATATTGTTAAGAGTAGTTCTTTCTAGCACACCAGATGTTCCGATATAACCAACTATACCACCTACAATACAAGTATTAAGACATCTACCTGTTCTATCACCACCTGCAGATCCTTGACCTACAGCATACGCACCATTTAACGTAACTGAGCAGTTTGAGATAGTACCATTTTTTAATAATCCACATACAAGACCAGATACAATTGTATAACCTGAGCTGTTTGGATCATACTTTAGAGTAGTACCATCTTCTGTTGCTTGAGAGTTTGGACTTAGATTAGACTCCCAAATGAAACTACAATTCTTAATTGTGCCTTGGTTAACTGCGCACATTACGCCTTCATATGAATAACCATTGTATGGGTTAGTTGCTCCTGTGTTCTCACCTACACCCTTTGAACCTGTAAAGTCCTTATTTGTTTCAAGTGTATTATTAGAACCTGTTTCTTTACATGTAATAGTAATATCATATCCGTTACCATCTAATGTAGCTTTAAATACGGCAGTAGAACCATAGTGATTAAGAGTATTTAGATTGTACTCAATATCAGCAGCAAGTACACCAACTACACCGCTTGCATCGTTACCACCATGAGAATTCATAAAAGTCCATAAATCAGATGCACTAGCAATTGAAACATATGAACCATATGCCTTTGTAAGCCCCGCTTGTGATTTATGGAATCTATCTTTTACGCTATCATAAACATATTCGTCATACTCAACGTTATCTATGGTAACTTTCTTATTTGTTTTTATTACTTTATTTGTTGAATCGTACAATAAACCATCAACAATCTCAAAATATGTACTATCTTGTTGAGCACCTCTTGTTGTTGCTTGTGATTCAGCATTGGCAACGCCTACCATAGACGAATCTACGGCTTGGCAAATTGCAAAACTTAGAGCGAGAATTAGTAATACTCCTATTATTGTTATTATCGATTTTTTCTTAACTATTTCCATATTCTCCTCCAATTACTTGACAACTCTAACTTTGATTGTTGCAGATTGTGCTAATGAAGCAGCACCATATCCAACAGTAACTTTTGTAGTAAATTCGTTTTCTACTGTTACTTCATAATATGTTGAGTCATAGTCATACTTATAACCATTTTTTGCGAATTCAATCGCTGTATAAACATCTTCCTCAACAGTTTCGTTGTCATAGTTTACACGTGTTCTAGTTGTAGCATATGTATA
>JAILGR010000165.1 GCA_024696565.1 Acholeplasmatales bacterium
ATGAAAGTAAAATTTGTTGTTAAGGATAAGAATATTTTAGAATTATTAGAAGATGCTAAAAAAGGTGATGTTATAGATTTAAGTGATGAAATGTCTATTGATACTAATTTCATTGATAAGAGGATTGAAGATGAATTTAGAAATAATAAGGATAAGGCATTATCTGATAGACTAGAAGCTCAAAAGAAGGCTTTAGAAGCTATCCATAATAAGAATATGCTTGAGTCTGAACAAGCGTTAAAACTTGAGATTGAAAGACTTAAGAATCAATTATTGAGTAAAGATATTGAAGCTAAAACTAGTTTAGCTTTAAAAGAAAGTGAACTTAAAGAAGCTTATAGTGAACAAATCCAAAAGCTAAATAATACTATTAGTAATAATAAAACTGAAAATGAATTAGCTATTCAAAAAGCATTAGCCCTAAAAGAGGGTGAATTACAAGATAAATCTAAAAAGATTTTAGAATTAGAAAGTAATATAGAAACTAATAAATTAGCCTTTGATTTAGAAAAGAAACAAATAGAAGAAACATATAAAGAAAAACTTCATATGAAAGATGAAGAAGTTTCTTACTATAAAGATTTAAAGACTAAAATGTCTACTAAGATGGTAGGGGAAACTCTAGAACAGCACTGTCAAATAGAATTCAATAGAATTAGAACTACAGCCTTCCCTAATGCTTATTTTGAAAAAGATAATGATGCTAGAAGTGGTTCTAAAGGAGATTTCATTTTTAGAGAGAAGGATTTAGATGGAACTGAGTTTTTATCTATTATGTTTGAGATGAAAAATGAAATGAATACTACTCAAACTAAACATAAGAATGAAGACTTCTTAAAAGAATTAGATAAGGATAGAAATGAAAAGGGTTGTGAATATGCGGTATTAGTTAGTATGCTAGAAGCTGATAATGAATTTTATAATACTGGTATTGTTGATATGTCATATAGATATCCTAAGATGTATGTTATTAGACCACAATTCTTTATTCCTATGATTACACTACTTAGAAATGCCGCATTAAATACAGTTTCATATAAAAAAGAATTAATAGCTGTTAAAAATCAAAATATAGATGTGTCTAACTTTGAAAATCAAATGTTGGATTTCCAAGAAAAATTTGGTAGGAATTATGATTTAGCTCAAAAACAATTTAAAACAGCAATAGATGAAATAGATAAATCTATTGATCATTTAAATAAGATTAAAGAGGCATTGACTTCCTCTGAAAGAAATCTTAGACTTGCCAATGACAAAGCCCAAGATTTATCTATTAAGAAATTAACAAGATCTAATCCGACAATGAAAAAATTATTTGATGAAGCTAAAAATACTAATAATCAAGAATAAATATATTATTTTTTAACCTAAACAAAAAAAGTTTAGGTTTTTTTAATTTTCTTTTAAAAAAAATCAAACTTTTTGCCTATTATTTTATGAGCAGATAAAAATACTCAATAAAAAATATGGAGGAAAAAATGAAAGAATTAAAAAGTATTGGATTAACAGATTTTTATTTTAAGGAGTTAATCAAAAAAAGAAGAGATTATTTATTACTATTAATAAATGGTATATGTAATCTAAATTTATCTGAATCAGAAATAGAAATATCTGATACAGAAGAAAGGGACCTTTGTACACTTAAAACAGTCAATTATGATATAAAGGTTATAACAAAAGATCTAAGGATAGACTTAGAGGCTCAAATAAAAGTTAATTCAGATGAAAAAAATTTAAATGGAGAATATGTATATGATATAAGTAGAGCCTTTTATTATTTAACAGTCTTACATTCAAGAAGTTATGATTATAAAGAAAAAGGATATCAAAAAAGACAATCAATAGTTATATTTTTATATGAGTATGATATACCGGGAGATGACTATATTCAAAAGATAGGTATGCATAATTATTCAACTAATGTTAATTATGATGACCTATTAGTATATGAGGTCTCACTTGAAAAAATTCCTGAAAATAGTAAAATGGAATTAGAAAGAGCATTAAAACTATTATCAAGAAAAGATATAGAAGAATACTTAGATGATAAATCTATGGTAATAAGGGAGGCGGCATCAATGTTAAGTGAATACGATAGATCAGAACGTGCCCAAATGTTAAGGGA
>JAILGR010000208.1 GCA_024696565.1 Acholeplasmatales bacterium
TCAACAGGTATTAATAATAATGGAGCTTTATAATCTTGATTATCTTCTTTATAATTAACAAAACCAAAAGTAATAAAAATAGAATTAATACCTTTTTCTTTGATAGAGAAATTATATTCTTTAAGTAAAGCTTTTAATACCTTTTCTAGCTTATATCCTTTTTTATAAGCAATAATTTGATTAGGCTTACAAGCTTCTTTCGTAATATCATATACTTTTAATTTTGAATATTCTAAGACATTTTCATTTTCATCAACACTAAATGTTTTATGATATCTTTCTACTAAAGAATCAACCTCTAAAAAGGCATATTCTTTACTAGATGTTAAACCTAAATAAATATCTTTATAATTCTTATTTAAGATATCAACACTCTTTAATCCTGTCTCTTTATAGTTTAATAGTCTATTTCTTTTTCCCAAATCTAGTAATTGATTGGAAATATCAACTAAATTCATAAAATCACCACCAAAGCATTTTAAATTATAACAAAATAACTATTCTTAATAAAGTTTAGATAAATAAATAAAGCCAGTTTTTATAATAAAACTGACTTTAATTAAAAACATTTATGAAAAAATTATTTTAATCATTTCATTTATTTTTTTTGACTATGTTTAATATTTTTAGTATTCACAATTCTTAGGAGTTCTTGGATAAGGAATTGCATCTCTAATGTTATCAATACCTGTTAGGTACATAATTAAACGTTCAAAGCCCATACCAAAACCAGAGTGTACACAACCACCATATCTTCTTGTATCTAAATACCACTCCATATTAGCTCTATCGACATGTAATTCTTCCATTCTCTTTAATAAGACATCAAGATCTTCTTCTCTTTGAGAACCACCCATCAATTCTCCTGCCTTTGGAACTAATAAATCAACAGCGGCAACAGTTTTATTATCAGGGTTAACTTTCATATACCAAGCCTTAATATCCTTTGGCCAGTTTGTAACAAATACAGGACCATTAAAATGTTCAGTTAAGAATCTTTCATGTTCTTTAGCTATATCTTCTAAATATGATGGCGTAAATTCCCACTTTCTATTTTGTGCTAATAATAAATCAACTACATCATGATGACTAATTCTTACGAATTTAGCATTTAAAATATTAGTTAATTTTTCTTTTAATCCTTTTTCTACAAAAGCATCACAAAAATCAATTTCCGCAGGAGCGTTATCCATTACATACTTAATAACATATTTTAACATTTCTTCTTCAATATCCATTAAGCCCTCTAAATCACAGAATGCCATTTCTGGTTCAATCATCCAGAACTCATTTGCGTGAGTTTGAGTGTTTGAATTCTCTGTTCTAAATGTAGGACCAAATGTGTAAATATCACTAAATGCCATAGCAAAAGTTTCGCCTTGTAATTGACCAGAACCTGTAATCCAAGCTTGCTTACCAAATAAATCCTTTGAAAAATCAACCTTTCCATCTTCACCCTTAGGTAAATCATTTAAATTTAAGGTTGTAATTTTAAACATTTGATCTGATCCTTCACAATCTGCACAAGTAATTAGTGGTGTATGAACATATAAGTATCCATGGCTTTGGAAATATGAATGAATTCCCATAGCTGCAACACTTCTAATTCTAAATACAGCATTAAATAGGTTAGTTCTAGGTCTTAAGTGAGCAACCTCTCTTAAGAATTCTTTAGTATGACGTTTTGGCTGAATTGGATAATTTTCAGGACAATCTCCTAACATTTTAACTTCTGTTGCGTGAACTTCTAATGGTTGTTTAGCATTAGGTGTTAATATAACATTACCCTTAACTAATACTGATACACCAACTCTAAATTTAGATATTTCAGCAAAGTTAGGTAATGTTTGTTCATATACAACTTGTAGGTTTGTTACAACAGAACCATCATTTACATTTAAAAAACCAAATTGAGCTTGTGCTCTATTTGTTCTAACCCAAGCATAAATTAATACTTCTTCTTCCTTTGGATCTAAAAATAAATCCTTAATCTTTGTTCTTCTCATATTTCCTCCTCAAATAAAAAAGTCCTTAAAGCTTACGCTCTAAGGACGAATGACCGTGGTACCACCTTAGTTCAGTATAAAACTGCACTCTATTCCTTAACGCGGAAAACGGATGGTTCTACTTAATTCTTCCATCACTTAAAGGTGTTGTCCATATTACTATCTTATCTGCTTTCACCAATCCAGACTCGCTTTGAAGCTTTGTAATACTTTCTCCTTCGCATCATTTTAATATACTAAAATTATATAACAATTTCTAAATAAAGCAATAACAATTTTTATTCATTAAATAATAATCCCATACTTTCGTTTTCATGCATAATCTTTTTCATCTTATACATTTGTTCATCTGCCTTAATACTTAATTGTTCAACTGATAACCCAGGATAATCAGCCATAACAGCAAAACCTATTGCAAGTGATAATGCCTTATTATAATTACCACTCCAATTTTGAACTTTATATTTTAGTGCAACTAGATTTAATTTAATATCATCCTTACTAGAATTAACTATAATACTAAATTCATCGCCACCTACTCTAAATACATTTTCACCAAAGACATCTTTTAATAATTTAGCTGTGGCAACTAATAATTCATCTCCTGCTTGATGTCCTAAAGTATCATTAGATTTCTTTAAAAAGTTTACATCACAACCGATAATAGCAATATCATTATTATCAATTTTTCTCTTTTCTTCTGATAAATAATCTTCATATGCTCTTCTATTGCCAATACCTGTTAAAACATCAATATATGCATATTTAATTGTTTGTTGCATATAATGGTTCTTTGTAATTACTTTAATAAACTCTGCAATACTTAAGTAACAGAAAGCTAATATTAATTCTAATATACCAACTAAAAAGAATGAATTATAATTAAATCCTGGTATAGCAATATAACCAACTAAACAAATACCCATCAAAATACTAAATAAACTAAAAGCTATACCCATAATCACATTATGACGAGTTTTATGTTTAATAGCCGCAATTGCAACTAATACAACAACAATTAGAATACCACCTATCATCAATATATGAGATACAATTAACATTGAGGCAATATCTACTATTCCTGTTGCAAATAAGAATGTCTGCATAACTATATTAGTTGTAAATAATATTTCTAAAACAATAAATACTTTTTGATATCTTCTAATTAAATGATATACAACATATACAAAGCCTATTGGAATAGACATAAAAGAAAAATAAGCTAAAATATCACTTATTACTATATTACCTGTCGTTATATATAATATATGTCTATCACATATTATCCACAAAGC
>JAILGR010000016.1 GCA_024696565.1 Acholeplasmatales bacterium
ATAAAGCTAAAAGTTATGTTAAATCATTACAATATTTAGCTGATATTATTTCAGAGATAGATTGTTATATTTCATTATCTGATATAGCAATTAAGAATAATTATGTTCGTCCTACATTTAACAATAATAAAGTGATTAATATTGTAGATGGACGTCACCCTGTATTAGAAAACTTACTTGGTCCAAAATATATTGTTAATGATGTGGTAATTAATAAATACAATATGATTTTAATTACAGGACCTAATATGAGTGGTAAATCAACATACATGCGTATGCTAGCATCAATTATTATTCTTGCCCAAATTGGTTCATTTGTACCAGCTAAGGTAGCTGATTTAAGTATAATGGATGCTATATTTACAAGAATTGGGGCATCAGATGATTTAGTATCTGGTCAATCAACGTTTATGGTTGAAATGATGGAAGCTAATTACGCAATAACTAACGCAACTAAAAATTCATTAGTATTATTTGATGAAATTGGTAGAGGTACTGCGACATTTGATGGTATGGCTATTGCCCAATCGATATTAGAATATCTACATGAAAAGGTTGGCTGTATTACATTATTTTCTACTCATTATCATGAATTGACTAGCTTAGATAAAAAACTTAAGCATTTAAAAAATGTTCATGTTGAGGCTGAAGAAACAGAAAATGGTGTTGCTTTCTTGCATAAAGTATTAGATGGCCCTACTGATAAATCATATGGTATTAATGTTGCATCACTTGCCGGTTTACCTAAATCATTAATAGAAAGAAGTAAACAAGTATTAAATGTTTTAGAAGAGGATTCTAAAACTCATAAAGGTATTACTTTAGATTTATTTAATTTTGATGATTTTGAAGAAAAAGAAGAAGTTAAGGTTGAAACTAAAGCATCTTTAATTAAGAAAAGATTAGATGAAATTGATATTAATAAGGTTACACCTATAGAAGCACTAAATCTTCTTTATGAATTAAAGGAGATTGAATAATATGGGAAATATAATTAAAATGTCACCTAAACTTGCTAGCTTAATTCAAGCTGGTGAGGTTGTTGAAAGACCTGCATCTGTAGTTAAAGAATTAGTAGAAAACGCAATTGATGCTAAAGCTACTAATATTGTTATTTCTTTAACTAATGGAGGCTTAGAAGAAATTGTAGTAACTGATGATGGTGTTGGTATGGATAAAGACGATGTCTTAATGTCTTTTGTTCCTCACGCAACATCTAAAATAAAAAACGAATATGATTTAAATCGTATTTTAACTTTAGGTTTTAGAGGCGAAGCTATTGCCTCTATTGCTACAGTATCTAAAATGACTATTACATCTAGTACTGATGGTTTGAGTGGTTATTTTGCAACATTTAAATCGGGAATTAAAGAAGAATCTGGAGTATGTAACCACAATAAAGGTACTACAGTTAGTGTATCTAATTTATTTTATAACACTCCTGCGAGATTAAAATATATGAAAAGTGGCAAGAAAGAACTTGCTTCAATTATGTTTTTAATTGACAGAATTGCGATGTCTTCTAAAGATAAAAGATTCCAAGTTTATTCTGATGGTAGATTGATATTTCAAACTAGTGGCAAGAATAAAGCTAAAGATTTAATATTTGATTTATATGGTATGGATGCTGCTAAAAATGTTTTAGAAACAGAATATACCCTAGATGGTTATAAATGTCATTTAGTATTAGTTAAACCTCAGGTATATCGTTCTACTAAGTTAGAAATTACTTTAATACTAAATGGTAGATATGTAAAAAACTATAACATTACTGAAGCCATTATTAAAGGATTTCAAACATACCTACCTATAGGAAAACACCCTATAGTTATAGCTTATTTCGATGTTGATCCTCAATTAGTAGATGTTAATGTTCATCCTAATAAAATTGAGGTTAAAATTGCTAATGAAGAGGAAATTTGTAATACTATTACAGGCAAAATAGATAATATCTTAAAGGAAAGTAATCATATTCCAACAAGAGAAATAAATAATAATATTAGTTATAAAAAACAAAATATTTTTAATTTTAATGATGAAGATGAAGAAGATGAAATTCCTTTAATTAGAAGTAATTATAATAATGAAATAAAAAAAGAAGAAATAATAACTCCAACTTATAATAATCCAATTTTAGAAGAAAAAATCATTTTAAAAGAAGAATCTAAAGAAAATATATATCAGGCTAAAGAGAATTCAAAAAAAATTCCTGATTTTGAATATGTAGGTTCTATTTTTGGCACATATTTAATATTCCAAAATAAAGAAGGAATGTATTTAATGGATCAGCATGCGGCAGCTGAAAGGGTTAATTATGAAAAATTTTATGAAATATTAGGTAATTCTAATCAACCAAAGACAGATATGTTAGTTCCTTTGGTTATTTCATTTACTAAAATGGAAGCTTTATATGTTGAAGAAAATATGTCTGCATTTAATAATATAGGTTTTGAATTAGAAGCAATTGGAGAATTAGATTATAGAATTACTAGTATTCCTCTTTGGGCTAAAATAGACAATTTAGAAGAAATAATTTATGATATTTTATCTAATATGATTCAATCTAGAAAAGTGGATGTTATTTATTTTAGAGATCATATTGCTAAACAAATAGCTTGTAAAGCTTCTATTAAAGCTAATCATACTATTTCTTTAACTGAAGTTAATGCTTTAGTAGAAAATTTAAAAAAGTGTAAAAATCCATATACTTGCCCACATGGTAGACCAACAATAATTCGTTTTTCATTAAAAGAATTAGAAGAAATGTTTGAAAGGATTCAAAAATAATGAAGAAGGTTATAGTTGTTGTAGGCCCTACTGCGGTTGGTAAAACTAAAATAGCTATCGAACTTGCAAAGCATTATAACTTAGATGTTATATCTGGTGATTCAGTAGCTATTTATAAAAGATTAGATATTGGTTCTGCTAAACCAACTAAAGAAGAAATGGATGGAGTAAAGCATTATTTAATTGATATTAAAGAACCAACTGAAGATTATAGTGCATTTGATTTTCAAAAAGAAGCTAGACAAATAATGGATAAAAATGATTTATCACTTATTTGTGGTGGGACTGGCTTATATATTCAAAGTGCATTATTTAATTACGAATTTAAATCTAGTAAAAGAGATTTTGAATTTGAAGAAAAAATGAAACATTTATCTAATGATGAATTATATAACCTATTATTAAGTAAAGATTCATCTATAGATCAAACTAAGATTCATAAAAATAATAGAAAAAGAGTTTTAAGAGCCTTAGAGGTATTAAATGAAACTAATAGTTCTATTCATAGTTTTAACCATAAGGATGAAAAATTATATGATTATTTCATTGTATATCTAAGATTAGATAGAGAAGTATTATATGAAAGAATTAATAAAAGAGTTGATATAATGATGGAAAATGGTCTATTAGATGAGGTTTATAGCTTATATAAGGATGGCATTTATCCTCATGCGATAGGATATCAAGAGTTTATTCCTTATTTTCAAAATGAAGAAAGTCTAGAGACTTGTATTGAAGAAATTAAAAAGAATTCTAGACATTTAGCTAAAAGGCAAGAAACTTGGTTTAAAAACCAAATGGATAGTCATTTTTATGATGTTGATTTAAATTGCATTTCAAATACAGTATCTTTAATAATAAAGGATATTGATAATTGGAGGATGAAATGAAAATATATCTAATTGGTATGATGGGTAGTGGTAAATCAACTTTAGGCACAATGCTTGCTAAAGAGTTAGGATATAAATTTATTGATATGGATTCATATATTGAAAATGAAACTAATATGACTATCAATGATATATTTAAATTTTATGGTGAGGCATGGTTTAGAGAATATGAAAAAAAGGTCTTAAAAGACTTTTTTAAGATGGATAATTTAGTTATAGCCACTGGTGGTGGAATAATTAAAAATAAAGATAATAAGGCGCTAATTGATGGTTTATGTGTTTATTTAGAATGCCCATTAGAAGAATTAGAAAAGAGATTAGCTAATGATAATCAAAGACCTCTTTTAAAAACTAGAAGTGTAAAAGATATATTAGAAGAAAGAATTCCATTATATGAATATTTTAAAGATATTAAAGTATTAAATATTGATATGAATAAAGCAATTAAAGAAATCATGGAGGCAATAAAATGAAGGTTTTAGTTTTAAATGGTCCTAACTTAAATATGTTAGGGAAAAGACCTAAAGAACATTATGGGACAAAAACATTAGAAGAAATAAATGATTTAATGGTAAAAGAAGAACCTTTTGATTATGATTTCTTTCAATCAAATTGTGAAGGAAGAATAGTTACTAAAATACAAGAGGCAGTATTAAAAGATTATGATGCGATTATCATTAATCCAGGGGCATATACCCATACTAGTGTTGCAATCCATGATGCATTAGAGATGTTTAGTGGCATAAAAATTGAGGTTCATCTATCTGCTGTAGATGATAGAGAAGACTTTAGAAAAATTAATTTTGTTAGAGATGTTTGTGATATGACATTTTCTGGCAAGAAAGAAGAAAGCTATCTTGAAGCCGTAAGATATTTGAAAAATAAATAAGTTTATGATATACTAATTAACATAATAAAAATTTGGAGGAAATTATGGTTTCTAGTAATGATTTTAAAAACGGAATGACTATTCTTTATGAAGGAAAAATATATAAAATTATGGAATTCATGCATGTAAAGCCTGGTAAAGGTGGTGCATTTGTACGTACAAAGCTACGTGATTTAAGAAGTGGAACTATTGTTGATATTACATTTAATGCTGCTGAAAAAGTAGAAAAGGCAGTTATTGATAAAGTTGAAATGCAATATTTATATGATACTGGTGATGCATTAGTATTCATGGATAATATTACATATGAACAAATTGAATTACCTTATGTATTAGTTGAATATGAAAAACAATTCTTAAGAGAAAATCAAAATGTTAATATTGAAAAATATGGTAGTGAAATAATTGGTATTTTATTACCAGATAAAGTAACACTAAAGGTTACTGAATGTGATCCAGCTCAAAAAGGTGCTGCATCATCTAACCAGATGAAAGATGCAGTATTAGAAACTGGTATGCAGGTTCGTGTACCTTTATTTATTGAACCTGGTGAAGAAATTATCATCAGTACAGATTCAGGGAAATATTCTAGTAGAGCTTAATTAGGAGTGAAATAAATTGGACATATACTCGTGTTTAGTGCCCCTCGCGGTCGCACCCATTGATGCAAAATTTATAATTGTAATAATAGTAATGGTTTTGTTGGTTTTATTATCAGCTTTTTTCTCTATGTCAGAGACAGCTTTTTCATCAGTATCTGATGTAAAGTTACGTGTGGCAATTGAGGAAAGAAAAGGTGGAGCTAAAAAAGCTTTGTCTTTGTATGAATCATTTGATAAAACCTTAATTACTTTATTAATTGGTAATAACTTAGTAAATGTAGCCCTATCTACATTAGCAGTATTATGGTTTGCATATTTAATTGGAAACCAAGATATACAAAGCTTAGTATCAACTGTAGTTGTTACTATAGTATTATTGATTTTTGGTGAAATTGTTCCTAAGATGATTGCTAAACGTAATCCTGAAAGAATAGCTACTAGAGTAGCTTGGTTAGTATATATTATTTCTATAATTCTATATCCATTTGTGTTATTTTTCTTAGGAATACAAAAATTATTATCTAAGAAAAACGCTGAAGAAGAATCTATGCAAGAAGATGAACTTGAGGTTGCCATTGATCAAATGGAGGATACAGGTGCCATCGAGCATGATGAAGCTGATTTAATGCGTAAGACTCTTGATTTAAATGATAGATCAGTAAAAGACATTATGACTCCAAGAGTAAAAATGGAGGTATTGGACTCTAGATCGACATTAGAAGAAGTTAAGGAATTTATGATGGATAATGCTTATTCTAGAATTCCTGTATTCAAACAAGATAAAGACCATATGATTGGTGTTTTATATGTTAGAGATTTCTTCCCTGCCTTAATTAAAAATCCAAAATTAAATTGGAAAAGATTAATTCGTCCTGTTAAGTTTGTTGCGGCAACTATGAAAGTAGATGCTTTAATCCAAGAGTTCCAAGAAAGTAAAAACCATTTAGCCATGGTCATTGGTGAATATGGTGAAGTAATTGGTTTAGTAACATTAGAAGATGCAATGGAAGAATTATTCGGTGAAATCTATGATGAACATGACATATTAGGTGAAGATGATTTAGTTTTTGAAAAACAAGAAGACGGATCATATTTAGTGGATGCTGATATGTTTGTTGACGAGGCCTTTGAAAAACTTGAATTAGGTGGACTTCCTGATGATATCCCTGCTAAATTATCTGGTTGGTTATTTGAAAAATGTGAAGATTTACCTGAGGTAGGTTATTCATTTGATTATTTAGCCATTTATACTATGGAAGATCAAGAAACTGGCGAGTATAAAGATTACGCTAAAATGGTTACATTATCTGTTGCTGAAGTAAAGGATAGAAGAATTTCTTTAGTTAAGATTACTCTTCGTGATGCTACTGAAGAAGAAATTGAACAATCAAAATCACAACAAGAAGAAGATTAAGCCCAATAGGGCTTTTTCTTATGGAAAAACTCATTTCGCTTATAAAATAATTTTATATTTTTACACAAAAATAAAATTTTATTTATAAATAAAATAAAGATTTGTTTGTTGTTGTCAAAAAGTTTTTTTTAGGTTAAAATGATAAATACGAAAGTATCCTTTTTTTGGAAAGGGGAGATAAAATGATTTTTGATGAATTAGACGATTATGATGCCGTCCAAACTAAAATAAAGGTTATCGGTGTAGGTGGAGCAGGTAAAAATGCTATTGACCACATGATTGGAAATCATGTGCATGGTGTAGAGTTTTATGCTGTTAATACTGATGCTCAAGATTTAAAACATTCAAGAGCTAAGAACAAATTATTAATTGGTAAAACTAGAACTCATGGTCAAGGTGCTGGTCAAAATCCTACAGTTGGTAGAGAAGCCGCTTTAGAGAGTGAAGATGATATCCACGAAATGATTGGTGATGCTGAATTAGTATTCGTAACATGTGGTATGGGTGGTGGAACTGGTACTGGTGCCGCTCCTGTTATCGCAAGAATTGCTAAAGAGCATAACTGTTTAACTATTGGTGTTTGTACTAGACCATTCAATTTTGAAGGACCAACTCGTATGAGTAATGCGATGGCTGGTTTAGAAGAAATGAAGCAATATGTTGATACATTAATTGAAATACCAAATGAAAAATTATTACAAATGGTTGATATTCATACTCCAGTGTTAGAAGCTTTCCGTTTTGCTGATTCTATTTTACGTAAAGGTGTTCAGGGTATTGCTGAAATGATTGCCCTACCTGGTATTATTAATATTGACTTTGCCGATGTTCGTACAGTAATGAAAAATAAGGGCACTGCCCTTTTAGGTATTGGTGCTGCTTCTGGTGAAAACCGTGCAATTGAGGCTGCAAGACAAGCTATTCATAGTCCATTATTAGAGATTACTCTAGATGGAGCTACTAACGCGATTGTCTGCTTCGCTGCTGACTGTAATTTAACACTACATGAGGTTGATGCGGCTATTGCCGAAATTAGAAACTTTGCTGGTACTGACTTAAGTATTATTTATGGTTCTACAGTTAATAATGATTTAAAGGATGAATTAATTATCACTTTAGTAGCTACTGGTTACCATATGAAGAAAGAAGATGTAGGCTTTAGTTCAATTCGTAAGGAATTCTCTGATACAATTGCCCAAAGTGAGACTATGGATGATGTTCATATTAATATTTCTGATGAGGAAATGGATTATAGTCAAGAACAAGAAGCTAGAAGAGAAGAATTATTTGCAAGTCCTTTATCTGAAAGAGAAAAGAGAAGAAAAGAAAAAGAAGAAGCAGCTAGACACAAAAAAGAAGAGAAAAATAAAAAGGTTGAAGTTAAAACAACTCAAGCTCAAAAATCTAAATTGCCAGATTGGCTTAAGAAATAAAAAGGTTCGGATTTCCGAACCTTTTTATATTCTTTTCATTTGTCTTAAATGCTCTTTCTTTTCTCTTAATCTATTTAATTTATATTCTCTTTCTAATTCTAATAACTTAGATTGGAATGTACTCTTAATTAGATCAATATTTCTTTGAACTTCTTTTTTGGAAGCTTGGTTTTTAACTTTAGCCTCTTGGAAGTTTTCTTCAAGTTCTGTTTTAGCATTTAATGCCGCTTCCTTAATGTTCTTTTCTTGAGCCTTTTCAGCAGTTGAAAGATGGTGAATAATTTCATTTCTAGATGAAATATATTCATCTAAGGATACCTTTAGATTAGCTTTATTTCGTTTGAATTTTTCAAATACATTACTACGATTCTTTTCATAGTTTTGATTTAAATCAATAATATCTTTTTCATGTTTAGCTTGAATATCATTTTGATTTTTACAAATAGCATAATATTCACTATAAAAAGTCTTAGTTGCATTTTCTTTTTCTTTTTGGAATTCTTCATTTGTCTTTTTAATTAAAGTTTCATGAGCTTGTATTTGATTCTTAAAGTCGATGATATTATTTGCAGTATCACCATCAAACTTTTGAATATCTTCATTGCGCCCTAAGTCTTCTCTAACAAAGAATGCTTTGGCAGTAATACGTTCAATTCTAGCTTCTTGGTTGATTTCATCTAAGTCAGTTACATAACCATTTTTTAGAATTTGTGAAGATTTTTTAATTGCTTCTTGCTCATTTATTGAGAAACGATTTAATACTTCATAACAATCTTCTAAAAAATCCTTAATAATAGATGGGAATGCTGATATCTTTTCTTTAATTATATTTTCGTAATCAGTTATCTCAATATTATTACTATCAAAACGAATCTTATTGATTGTACTAATGGTATTAGATATATATTTATCAAATGCTTTTTTAAGCTCGTTATAACTTGAAGCATTAGTAAGTTGCATTTTTCTAACATCGTCTTGTTGACGAGCATAGCTTTGATTAATTTGGGATATTTGTTGATCTAATTGATTGATTTCTCTTTGAATGACAGCATTTTTCTTTGTTAGTCTTAAATTTTCTGCTTCTAATTGACGATATGTTTCATATGTTTCATTTAGAGATTCTAATAATTCTGGATTTCTTTTTCTTTGAGATTCTCTTTTTTTAACATAAATGTCATTATCTAAGACAAATAGAGTTGATCTATTTTGATCAATTGTTTGTTCATTAGCTTGTAATTCTTTAATAAGATTATTTTTGTTTTTATTAATTGCATTTAAATCATTCTTGTTCTTAGATTCAATATT
>JAILGR010000035.1 GCA_024696565.1 Acholeplasmatales bacterium
AAACACCAATAAGCCAACTAAAACTTCTTGATTATAAATTCTAAATGCATTGATGCTTCCTATTATAATAAAAACAAAATATAGTAACATTAACAATCCAATAGGTTCAAAATGATATTTTCTTCTATTAATTATCATTAGGAAAAACATATAAATAGACCAAATAATTCCTAAATCCGACCAACTAAAAACACCACCTAACATTGAGATAGAAGGCCATAACCCTAATGCGTTTGTTGCTAAGAACAAGCAAACAAATATTGAGTACTTCTCATCATAATATGTCACATACAAAGCGAAAATAATTGTTGGAATAGCAATTCCCAAAAACACATAGAAATTATTTGTAACATAAAAAACAAATGAGGCAAATATAGTTAAAACTATTATTACCATTTTAATAGTTTTCAAACTAAATATAGGTCTTATTCTGCTTTCACATACCGTTTGCATATTCTAAACTCCTTTCTATCTTATGGTATTTTCAAATTTTTCTTGAACGCTTAGTAAATAATAATTTTTCATTAAATACTCTAATCCAGCATTTCTTATATTGTTATTCTTTTCATAATTTCGTAACAATTCAATAATATAATCTGCAAATCCTTTTTCATCACTTGCAATCATGATTTCTTTTTCATTACATAGTTTTAATCCTTCGCAGCCTTTAGGAGTTGATACTATCGCAATATGATTATTCAAAGCATCTAAAATTTTAATTCTAATACCACTACCATCAAATAATGGAACTATAAATACTTTAGAATTTTTATACAAAGGTTGTAAATCATCAACAAATCCCAAATAATCAACATCACAAACATTACAAAATAAGTCTGCTTTTCCTCCACTGCCAGCTACGACCAACTTTGCATCTGAAATCTCAGCTTTAATACTCGGAAAAACTTTTTCTACAAACCAATTCAATCCAATTAAATTTTGATTCCATGATAAATTTCCTATATACAGAATATTATTATTATCAGTTAAATTATGCATATTATTCTCTTTGTATACAGGATTCATAGTATAAGTATTTTCATTGTACTTCTTCAAAATATTTGTGTTTTGATCAGAAACAGTATAACAAATATTTGCTAACAAAACCAATCTTTTTTCATACTTATAAGTTTGCTTATATTCATACTTAAGAATTGATTTTTTTATCCCCTTATTCTTATTCATTTCTTGTTCTACTAGTTGATATTCTATGTTATGATCTTTGAAAAAAATTCTTCCATACTTACCACTAAAACTCTTTTTTATATAATCAAAATAATAACCAACATTAATATAGTCAATGAAAACAACATCAAAATAACTATCACTGAAAAGCGAACATAAGACCTTCTTCATCTGCTTATTGATAAATTTGACAGTTAAGTAAGGTTTTTTTATTATAAAACCCTTAAATAAAGTTTTAAGCAAAAGAAACTTTTTATTTCTAATATGTATGGGATGATTAATCGGTTTAATAAATTTCACATTTGGAAACATTTGATTTAGTTTTGATAAACCTTCATCAACACGAGAGAAATCCTCACAAAAAGAAACAACTGTAACATCATAACACTTAGAAACTGTTTCTATCCCGTTTAAAGCTCCTTTTTTCCCTCCATTATCTAATGGAAATGGAAATTGAGGTGTAATAAAAAGCATTTTTTTCATTTCTCCCACCATCATTTCATATTCTCGAATTTCTTCTTATTAAATACACATATAAAAAATATTTTGACTAGAAACCAAAAATCTAGCCAATATCTTTTAAATAATCTATTAAAATCTTTTGACAACCTATAAAGCCATTCTAAACCACAATTAGACATCCATTTTGGAGCTCTTTTAATATTACCAGCCAAAAAATCAACTGTGGCACCAACTAACAAATATAAACCTGGTCCGAAACTATCATAATATTTAAAAACATACTTTTCAGTTTTAGGAAATCCAGTACACATTAAATAAATATCTGCATTAGAAGAATTCAATTCTTCAATATATTGTTTCATTAAGACTTCATCATTTTCAAAGCCGAATTTTGGACATAGAGTTAAAACAACCTTAACATTGGGATAATCTTTCTCTATGTTTTCCTTTGCCATATCTGCAACTCCATTTTTACCACCAAAAATCGCAACTGTATAGCCTTTTTCATTAGCCAATTTTAGTACTTCAGGAGTCAAATCAGAACCAGATATTTTATGTTTAAATTGTTTCTTCTTTAACCATTTTGCAATCCATAATACTGGTTTACCATCAATAGTAACATAATCTGCTTTATTAATATTATCTCTAATTTCTTTATCTTTGTATGCTACTCGCATACCATC
>JAILGR010000099.1 GCA_024696565.1 Acholeplasmatales bacterium
ACCTGCAATATCAAAATATACAAATGAATTATCAAAAACTATTTGGAATAAAACAAATCTAAATGTTGATTCTTCATATGAAAGAGCAATTTTAAACCAAATTAATCATGGTTTAAATGAAGCATATAAAATTAAAGTTAAATTAGATGAAGTATTAAAGTCTGCAAATAATATCGATGATTATGCAAAAAGATCAATGTATTTAAAAACAGATGCCCTACCTTTAATGGAAAGTGCTCGTCTTATCATTGATGAGATTGAATTAAATGTTGATAAAAATGCATGGCCAGTACCTTCATATGGTGACATCTTATATAGTGTAAAATAAATATTTATTAAGGAGAGATTATTATGACTTGGGATTATCAAATTTGGAAGTTAATTGCAATTGCCTTAATTTTCTTCATGCAAGCGGGATTTGCAATGTGTGAAGCAGGCTTCACAAGAGCAAAAAACACTGGTAACATCACAATGAAGAACCTAATGGATTTCTGTTTAGGAACTGTTACATTCATTTTGATTGGTGGTCCTATTCTTTGTGCAGAGAATGCAATTGCTGGTGGCCTATTTGGTGAAATGGGCCAGGTATATACTAATATGTTTGGCGTTGGAGCCAACTGGGACGGATGGACTGATTTCATCTTCAACCTAGTATTCTGTGCAACTACTGCAACAATCGTTTCAGGTGCAATGGCTGAAAGAACAAACTTCAAAGCTTATTGTATTTATTCAATGATTATTTCTGCAGTAGTATACCCTGTTGAAGCTTATTGGAACTGGGGTTTAGGCAATAATGGTTGGTTACAACAATTAGCCGCAAACTTCGGCCTTTTAGATGGTGGAACTGCCCAAGGATTCATTGATTTATCAGGTTCTTGTTCAATCCACATGGTTGGTGGTCTTACAGCCTTAATCGGTGCTTGGATGGTAGGACCTCGTATTGGTAAATATGTTAGAGATGAAAATGGCAAAGTAACTAAAATCAATGCCATTCAAGGACATAATGTATTAATTGGTGCATTAGGTGTATTTATCCTATGGTTTGGTTGGTATGGCTTTAACCCTGCAGCTTGTACTATGTGGAATGGCTACGAAGGTATGGGTCAAGTATTCATGACTACTACTATTTCTGCCGCCTTAGCTACAGTAACAGTAATGATGATTACTTGGATCAAAAATGGTAAACCAGATCTTTCAATGACACTAAATGGTTCTCTAGCTGGTTTAGTAGCTATTACAGCAGGCTGTTCAAGAGTTGATTTAGTTGGTTCAGTATTCATTGGTATTGTATCAGGATTCATCCTAACTTATGGTGTTGAATTCTTTGATAAAGTTTGTCATATTGATGATCCAGTAGGTGCTTGTTCTGTTCACTTCTTAAATGGTGTTTGGGGAACAATAGCCGCTGGCTTATTCTCAACAACAACTGGCTTATTCTATGGTCATGGATTTGCTCAATTAGGTATTCAATTAATAGGTGTTGTTGCTGTTTGTGCATGGACTGCTGCTTGGGCATTCTTAATCTTTGGTGTAATGAAAGTAATTAAGAGAAAAGATGGTGTTACTCCATTCTTAAGAGCTACTCCTGAAGAAGAAATTAGAGGTCTAGATTTAACAGAACATGGTCTTCAAGCTGCATATGCAGGCTTCCAAATGGCACCTCAATCATTTGATTATGGTGATGCAGTAGCTGCTGTAAATGGTGATGTTCCTGTAGCTGAAGCTATTGAAGTTAACACAATGCCAACAGTTGATGAGATCAAACCTGGTGATAAGACAATCACTAAGATTGAAATCATTTGTAAAGAAAGAATGTTTGAAGCATTAAAAGATGAATTATTAAGAATTGGTATTACTGGTATGACAGTATCTCATGTAATGGGTTGTGGTATCCAAAAGGGTGCTCCTGAATATTACCGTGGTATCAAGGTTGAACCTACTCTTCTACCTAAAATTCAGGTTGAAGTTGTAGTTGCAAACATTCCTGCTTCAACTGTAATCGAGGCAGCAAGAAAAGTATTATATACAGGTCATATCGGTGATGGTAAGATTTTCGTATATAATTGTTTAGATGTAATTAAAGTTAGAACCGGTGAAACTGGAAAAGCGGCTTTAGTTGATGTTGAATAAATAAAATTTAAGTGTGCCCTTAATGGACACACTTATACACTTTATAAAAGGAGATTAAAATATGTGTTCAATAATGGGATATATTGGTGATTTAGACGAAGATTCATTCCAGCAAGGCTTCAAAGAAACAATTTCTAGAGGCCCTGATATGTCTAAAATCATAAAACTTAAAAATGGTTATTTAGGATTTCATAGATTAGCTATTATGGAACTATCTAATAAGGGTATGCAACCATTTATGCTAAATGAGGATTATCTTGTTTGTAATGGAGAAATATACGGATTTAGAAAGCTTAAAAAAAGCCTTATTGAAAAGGGCTATAATTTTAAATCTGATTCAGATTGTGAAATACTTCTTCCCCTTTATAATGAATATAATGTTAATATGTTTAAAATGCTTGATGCTGAATATGCATTAATCATATATGATCATAAATCTAATTCATTAATAGCGGCAAGAGATCCTTTAGGTATTAGACCCCTATATTATGGATATGATAAAAATAATAATATAATATTTGCCTCAGAGCCAAAGAATTTAGTAAAAATCGCTAATAAAATATTGCCATTTCCTCCTGGACATTATTATAAAGATGGCAAATTCATTTGCTATAACGATATAACTAAAGTTGATAAAGTAATTAATGATGATATAGAAACAGTATGCAATAATATTCATGATAAATTAATTAAAGGTGTAGAAAAAAGATTAGATGCTGATGCTAAAATAGGCTTTTTATTATCAGGCGGTCTAGATTCTTCTTTAGTATGTGCTATATCATCTAAAATATTAAATAAGAAAATAGAAACATTTGCTATTGGTATGAATACTGATGCAATAGATTTAAAATATGCCAAAATGGTTGCAGATTATATAGGTTCTAACCATCATGAAATAATCATGACTAAAGATGATGTATTAGAAGCTTTAGAATATGTAATTAAAAGCTTAGCTACATATGATATAACAACTATTCGTGCTTCTATGGGTATGTATTTAATATGTAAAGCTATTCATGAAACAACAGATATTAGAGTATTATTAACAGGTGAAATATCAGATGAATTATTTGGTTATAAATATACTGATTTTGCCCCAAATGCTAAAGAATTCCAAGATGAAGCAGTAAAAAGAATTCATGAAATTCATATGTATGATGTATTACGTGCTGATAGATGTATATCTGTAAACTCTTTGGAGGCAAGAGTTCCTTTTGGTGATCTTGATTTTGTAAATTATGTAATGAGTATTGCACCAGAAATGAAAATGAATAAATATAATATGGGTAAATATTTATTAAGACATGCATTTGAAAAAGATAACTGCTTACCAAAAGAAATCTTATTTAGAGATAAAGCTGCATTTTCTGATGCTGTAGGTCATTCTATGGTAGATGACTTAAAAGAATTTGCAAATAATTATTATACAGATGATGAATATAACAAATTAATAAAGAAATATAGTCATGCTACTCCTTTCACTAAGGAATCATTATTATATAGAGAAATATTTGAAAAATATTATCCTGGTAATTCAGAAATGGTAAAAGACTTTTGGATGCCAAACAAATCTTGGGAGGGTTGCAATGTTAATGACCCTTCTGCTAGAGTATTATCAAACTATGGTAATAGTGGAAAATAAAGGAGTAAATTATGTTTAATTCAATTCATGAAGAATGCGGAGTATTTGGAATCTACGAAAAAGAAAAAACTAAAGTAGCATCTACAACCTACTATGGACTTTATGCCTTACAACATAGAGGACAGGAAGCTTGTGGTATTGCCGTATGTAATGATGGTTTAATAACTCAATATAGAGGATTAGGTCTTGTTAATGAGGTTTTCAATAAAGAAAACATTAAAAAGATTAATGATGGTAATATGGCCATAGGTCATGTTAGATATTCTACTACTGGTGGTAACAATATAAATAATGTTCAACCAATAGTAATCCAGCATAATAAAGGAAATTTAGCATTAGCTCATAATGGTAACTTAGTTAATGCCACAAGCCTAAGAAAAGAATTTGAATCTATTGGAGCTATATTTCATGGAACATCAGATACAGAATCTATTTGTTATACAATAGTTAGAGAAAGAATTAAGTGTGGTTCAATTGAAGAAGCTATAGAAAAAACTATGGATGTAATTAAAGGAGCATATTCTTGTGTCTTAATGTCTGCAACAAAACTAATAGCCTTTAGAGACCCTAATGGATTTAGACCCTTATGCTTAGGAATCACTAGAACTAATGGCTATGTAATAGCTTCAGAATCTTGTGCTATTGATGCAATTGGTGCCACTTTCATTAGAGATATATTACCTGGTGAAATAATTGTTATTTCTAAAGATGGCTTAAGAAGTATTACTACCCATATAAGAAAAAAGAAATCATTATGTGTTTTTGAATATATTTATTTTGCTAGACCAGACTCTATTATTGAAGGATTATCAGTTCACTCTGCAAGACAAATGGCTGGTAAAATCTTGGCTAAAGAAGCTAAAGTTGATGCCGATGTTGTAATAGGAGTCCCAGACTCAGGTTTAGATGCGGCCCTAGGCTATAGCCAAGAATCAGGAATTCCTTATGGAATTGGTTTTATTAAAAATAAATATATAGGTAGATCATTTATTGCCCCAACTCAAGAAGAAAGAGAAAATGCAGTAAGAATTAAACTAAATGTAATTAAAGAAACTATAAAAGATAAAAGAGTTGTATTAATCGATGATTCAATTGTAAGAGGTACAACCTCTAGAAGAATTATAAAATTATTAAGAGATACTGGTGCTAAAGAAGTTCATTTAAGAATAACTGCCCCAGCCTTTAAATTCCCATGTCATTTTGGAACTGATATTGATTCAAAAGATAATCTAATAGCTTGTAAATATGAAACAACAAAAGAAATCTGTGATTTTATTGGAGCTGATTCATTAGCATATATATCTATAGATGGCTTACATAAGCTTGCTAATGACTTAGATTTAACATATTGTGATGGTTGCTTCACTGGTAATTATCCAATCGATATTCCAGATGACATTAATGATGTATCAAAATTTTCAATGACATTAACAAAAGATAAAAGAGCCTAGAATCTAGGCTCTTTTACCTTTGTATGACCGATTGTCACACTCATTCCCCAATATAATATTAACTATAAGACTAATCTTTATAGTTATATTAAGCTTTAATAATTTTTAGCTTCTTCTTTAAAATAATCTAAGTAAAATCCTTTTAAAGGTTTTTCTTTTTTCTCAGAAAAATCAAACTCATTTGGATTTAACTGACGTGCCTTAATACTCATTACAAATACTATAACATGCACTGATAAAGCAAGGAAAGTAATTACTTCCATTTGTATTAAACGTCTAGAATCTTCACCTTTTCTAATACCAAAAGCTACTCCAAAAATTAATATGAAATAATAACATACAAATTAGATAATACCATCAATTAAAACTAAATTACCTCCTGCAGTAAATAATTTATATGATTTTTTATTATATTCTTCTATTTCATCCATTTTATTTTCTTGGTTATTTTTAACT
>JAILGR010000095.1 GCA_024696565.1 Acholeplasmatales bacterium
AAACCTACGATTTTAATTACTTTCTTTTTCTTCATTTAAACACACATCTTCCACTTGTTTATTACTTCTTTTTTTCTTAACAAGATAAATAATTAAAGTTGTCACTGCTAAAATAAAAGTTATTACATTAAATACTGTAATCGTATATAATCTAACAATTAAACCATAAATAGCCCAACATGTAGATGAAACCATTAATGATGCCTTAATTAAAGAAACACTAACATCAGGAATTAAGACAATAATTGAATATTCTACAGTCGCAAACATTGGTAATAAGCCATACCAAGCATGAGCTTTAGTTACTTCATTATCACTATTTAAATCTAAAATAATAACTAACATTCCAGCCCCAAAGGCTAAAAGAATAAAGACTACACTTAAAACCTTATTCATCTTTTTAGATAGGACAAAAATATTTCTTATTAAGTTTACTGCGTCTTGTACTAAACCGGCCCAGGCATTTGTCATTATTTCTGAAATACCACAAAGTAAGTTACCGATTGATTGGAAAGTTAAAATAGTTTCTTTCCTTTTTAAGGCGCTAGCTAGAGTAAATAAAATAAAACCAAGTGTAGATATAATATAGGCAATTAATATTACTGGATTACTAAAATCCACTTCACCAATAAAATCATTAATATCCACAAAAAACACCTCTAGAAAATAAAGGGGATTAGCCCCTTCTATTTATTATTTAATTTATTAATAATATCTCTTGAAACAAATACACCATTAGCTCCAGCTTGAGCTAAGCCTCTAGTTAATCCAGCTCCATCTCCACCTACATATAAGCCAGATATACCTTCAGTTTCAAAATTATTTTTTATGGCAGGTCTTGCTGAATAAAACTTAGCTTCAACCCCATAAAATAATGTATGTTCATTCGCAATACCTGGAGTTACATGATCTAAGGCTTCAATCATTTCAATAATTGATTTCATAGTATTATATGGCAATACTAAGCCTAAATCCCCAGGAACTGCTTCTTTTAATGTTGGCTTTACAAAGCCCTCATCAATTCTTTTTTGAGTAGATCTTCTACCTCTAACAATATCGCCATATCTTTGAACAATAATAGAACCACAAGATAATTCATTTGCAAGTCTTGATACTTGATGAGCATATTCATTTGGTAAATCAAATGGTTCTGAAAACTTATGGGATACAAGTAGGGCAAAATTAGTATTTTGTGACCCTAATTCCTTTGACGCATAAGCATGTCCATTCGCAAGCATTGTTCCACTGTGGTTTTCAATTACGACATGTCCTGATGGATTTGAACAAAATGTTCTAACTGTAGTTCCAACAGAAGTTCTAAAAATAAATTTACCTTCATATAGATTTTTATTTATTTCTTCCATTACGATATCGTTAGTTTCAACACGAACTCCAACATCAACTTGATTATTTGTCATATGAATACCATATTTATGACACATATCCTCAAGCCACTTAGAGCCATCTCTACCTACACCTAAGAAGACATAATCACTATCTATTACTTCCCCATTTTTTAAAGTTATTCCTCTAACCTTAGAATCTTTAATAATAATATCTGAAACCTCAGTTTCAAAACGCATTTCAATATGATCTTTTAAATCTTCATAAATAGCCGCTTGAATCTTTAAATTATTTTCTGTTCCTAAATGTCTAACTTGACTTCTAAGTAGCTTTAAACCAACAGACAAAGCTCTTCTTTCAATTTCTCTAACCTTATCTGTAGTTGGATTAGTAATAACTTCAGTCGCACCATACTTAAGATTAATTTTATCAACGTATTGGATTAATTCTAATACCGTTTTATCATCTAAGTAATCAGTTAACCAACCACCAAACTCTGTAGTAATATTAAATTTTCCATCGGAAAAGGCCCCAGCACCTCCGAATCCGTTTGTAATACTACAAGCTGGATAACAGCCACTAATACCTTCTTTATTCACTGGGCATTTATCAATAATATGCTCGTTAACAGGGCATTTTCTTTTATATATATTTTTACCTTTTTCAACTAATAAAATTTTAGCATCTGGTTTTTTTACCATAAATTCATATGCACAAAATACACCAGCAGGACCTGCCCCAACAATTATACAATCATATTTCATAATAAAAACCTCACTTCTTAAGTAGTGCCTTTATATTATAACATAATATATTTCAATATAAATACACATATTTTTTTAATTTGTTTTTATACCAATAGAGCTAATAACAATTCTTGGATTAGTACCAGATATAGCTATTATAAATTCACCACTATAATTTATGTTATCTATTTCAAATTTACC
>JAILGR010000102.1 GCA_024696565.1 Acholeplasmatales bacterium
ACTTTGTAATATGCAAATAAAAGATATTGATTTTAATGAAAGAATTATTAGAATTCATGGTAAAGGTTCTAAAGAAAGAGAAGTTTTCATTACAAATACATTAAGTGATCATTTAAAACATTATATTTCAACATTTAGAGTGGAATTACTATATAATTCTAAAGATTTAGAAAATAGATATGTTTTTTTGAACAAAAATGGAACTACATTAAGTAGAATTGGTGTAAGAAAAATATTAGAAAAAATGGTTTTAGATGCTGGTGAGCATTTTCATATATCTCCCCATATGATAAGACATAGCTTTGCTACTGAACTATTAAATAATGGTTTTGATATAAGAAGTGTTCAAGAACTTTTAGGACACGAATCATTATCAACAACCCAAATCTATATTTCTGTTGATTATGAAAGAATGAATAAAGAATATCAATTAAGTCATCCAAGAGCAAAAAAAGAAGTTAAGAAGAATGGATAATTATTTTTCTTGTATTTCTATTTTATCTTTGATATAATGCTTATGTTCGAAAAAGAAATGGAGTTAATGATATGAAAAATAAATTATTAATAACAGGTATGGCATTCGTCTCATTATTTGCATTAGCTTCTTGTAATGGTGGAGGAGACGATTATAGTCAATTAAGAGAAGTTGTTTTAAGTGATATAGAAGCAGATTATAAAACTGCATTAGGTTTATTTTATGATGCAAATGATGTAGATAATACTTCAGTATTATTAAATGAAGTATCAGGAACTGATTTCTGTAAAATCTATGTTTCAAAGAATGCTAAAGATAGTATTTTTGTTTATAATTATGATTTAAAAACTATATTTGATGCTCATGGTGAAAAGACAAAGAATATTACTATTTCAGCAGTTTCTGCAACAAATGCATTATATGATGCCGAAAAAACTGCAGTTATCACTGAAACATTTAGAGATACATCTGGTGTAAAGAATGTTCTTGATGGTGTAAGTTTCTATGATGGTATTTATTCAAATAGTGCTTATAATAAGCAATTAGATGTTTCAAATGCATATAATATGTATCTTGAGAATAATCAATCTAATGTTTATGTTGCAATTGTTTATATGCCAGTATATATGATTCATTCAATCAATGGTCAAGATAAATTAAGAGACTATGTTTTAGTACCAATTTATCATGAATTTACAACTAATGGTGGAGTTAGTGGTGTAAGAGAAATTGATCTTGGTAATTACCTAGATGCTTCAGGTAAGCTAATTATTAAAACACCAACAGACAATGCTTAATAAGATTTGAAATGCCCTAAGTATAACTTAGGGCTCTTTTTTTTAAAAAAAAGATTGTAATTGCTGTTTAGTTATGATAATATTATAAAGGCACAAAAATACACATGTCTTATGAGAGGGCCATCGTGTGCACTTAAAACTGTTGGGGGCACTCGTAGATTAAGACAGAGGACAAAAACAAAAATAAAATGGAGGAAAGAAAAAATGTCTGAATCAGTAGTTTCAATGAAACAGTTATTAGAGTCTGGTGTTCATTTTGGACATGCAACTCGCAGATGGAATCCAAAAATGCAAAAGTATATCTTTACTGCAAGAAATGGAATCTATATTATCGATTTACAGAAGACTGCAAATCAAATCGAAAGTGCTTATGCCGCTTTATTAGAAATCACTAAGGATGAAGGTAAAGTATTATTCGTAGGTACTAAGAAGCAAGCACAAGAAGCTGTAAAGGAAGAAGCAGCTCGTTGTGGTATGTACTATGTTAACCAAAGATGGTTAGGTGGTACTTTAACAAACTTCAAAACAATTAAGAAGAGAATTAAGAAGTTACAAGATTTAACTGACTTATTAGCTAATGCTGAAGCAACAGCTAAGTTACCTAAGAAGGAAGTTATTAAATTAGTAGCTGAAAAGGATAAGTTAGAAAAGTTCTTAGGCGGTATCAAGGATATGAAGAAGTTACCAGATGCTTTATTCATCGTTGATCCTCGCAAGGAACATAATGCTATTTTAGAAGCAAGAAAGTTAAACATCCCAGTATTCGGTATTGTTGATACAAACTGTGATCCTGATGATGTTGATTATGTAATTCCAGCAAATGATGATGCTATCCGTGCTGTTAAGTTAGTTACTTGGGTTATGGCTAATGCTGTAATTGAAGCTAACGGTGGTGTTGTTGAAAAGTTCGATGATTCTCAAGAAGAAGTTAATCAAGCTGAAGAATTAAACAAAGAAACTCCAAAGGAAGTAAAAGAAGTAAGAGAAAAGAAGCCAGCTGCTAAGAAGCCAGCTGCTAAGAAACCAGCTGCTAAGAAGGCTGCTCCTAAGAAGGAAGCTGCTGAAAAGGCTGAAGAACCAAAAGCTGAATAATATTAGGAGGATAGAAAGATGGCAAATATTACTGCACAAATGGTAAAAGAATTACGTGAAAAAACTGATGCCGGTATGATGGATTGCAAGAAGGCTCTTGTAGCAACTGACGGTGATTTTGAAAAGGCTGTAGTTTGGTTACGTGAAAAGGGTCTTGCTAAGGCTGCTAAGAAGGCAGGAGTTGTTGCTGCTGAAGGCTTATGCTCTTATGTTGTTCTTGGTAACAAGTGTGTATTATTTGAGTTAAACTCTCAAACAGACTTCGTTGCTCAAAATGCAAAATTCATTGCATTAATTGAAAAAGTTGGTCAAATCATTGCTGCATCTAATGCTACTAACACTGAAGAGGCTTTAGCTGTTGAATCTGAAGGAAAGACTTTAGAGACAGTTATTATGGAAGCTTCTGGTGTTATTGGTGAAAAGATTTCTTTACGTCGTGTAACAGTTTTAACTAAGACTGACAGCCAAGTATTTGGTGCTTATAAGCATATGGGTGGTAGAATCGTTTCTGTAGCTGTAATTGAAGGAAATGATGAAGTAGTAGCTAAGGATGTTGCTATGCACATTGCTGCATTAAGTCCTAAGTATGTTTCTAAGGATGATATTCCTGCAGAAGTTATTGCAAAGGAAAAAGAAGTTATTCTTGCTGCTGCATTAAATGAAAATGCACAATCTGCTAAACCAAAGCCTGAGAACATTATTGCTGAAAGAATCGTACCAGGTCGTTTAGACAAGAACTTAAAAGAGATTTGCTTATTATCTCAAGTATTCGTTAAGAATCCAGACCAAACTGTTGAAGCTTACGTTAAGGGAGCTAAATCATCAGTTGTTACATTTGTTCGTCTAGAAGTTGGCGAAGGTATTGAAAAGCAAGTTACAGATTTCGCTGCTGAAGTAGCTGCTCAAGCTGCTGCTGCACAAAACTAATTTAAAGTGGGGAGAACAAGGTACTTGCTCTCCTCTTTTTTTAAAGATATAATTATTATAGTAGTGTTATTTGATTAATAATTAAATAAAGAAAATATATGGAGGATAAATATGTATAAGCGTATTTTATTAAAACTATCAGGGGAAGCTTTAAAGGGAGAAACTTCTTTTGGTATTGATCCTGCAACTGTAAAGGAGATTGCTTTAGAGATTAAAGAAGCAAAGAACCTTGGTGCTGAAATAGGTATTGTTGTTGGTGGTGGAAATATTTGGAGAGGAAAAACCGCTGAAGGATTAGGAATGGATGGAGCCCAAGCAGATTATATGGGTATGCTTGCTACTATCATGAATGGATTAGCTGTTCAAGATGCCTTAGAGCAAGTTGGAGTTCCTACTCGTGTTATGACAGCAATTGACTGTGATAAGGTTGCAGAGCCTTATATTAGAAGAAGAGCAATTCGTCACTTAGAAAAAGGTAGAGTATGTATCTTTGTTGGTGGATTGGGTTCTCCATATTTTTCAACAGATACAGCATGTGTACTACGTGCTACAGAGATTGAAGCAGAAGTTGTTTTAATGGCAAAAAATCATACTGAGGGTATATATGATTCAGATCCTAGAATCAATAAGGATGCAAAGCTTTATAAAGAAATCACATTCTCTGAAATATTAGAGAAAGATTTAAAGGTTATGGATTCAACAGCTGCCTCTTTATGTAAAGACAATAAGAAGCCTTTAATTGTATTTAATATGAATACTGATGGTAATATTGTTAAAGCTGTTTTAGGAGAAAAGATTGGTACTTTAGTAAAAGTAGAATAGGAGACAATATGGAAGAAGAATTAGAAATGGTCCTTTTAGAGGGCGAAGAAAGAATGGATAAGGCGATTACTGCTTATCAAGCTGAATTATCTACTGTTCGTACAGGTAGAGCTCAACCAAGCTTATTAGATACTGTATATTTTGAGTATTATGGAGCTAAAACACAAATTAAGAATGCTGCATCAATTACAGTACCTGAATCAAATCAATTATTAATTAAGCCTTTTGACAAGTCTTGTGTTAAGGATATTGAAAAAGCTATTTTAGCATCACCTTTAGGATTAACTCCTCAAAGTGATGGTACAGTAATTCGTTTAGTCTTACCTATGATGACTGAAGAAAGAAGAAAAGAATTAGTAAAAGTTGTATCTAAAATGGAAGAAACTTCTAAGGTTGCTATTAGAAATGTTAGAAGAGATTTAAATGATCAAATTAAAAAGATTGGTCTACCTGAGGATACAGAGGCTAACTCTTTAGAAGATGTTCAAAAGCTTACAGATCAAAAGATTGCAAAGCTTTCTGAATTAACTGAAAAGAAACAAAAAGAATTAATGTCATTTTAGTATTAAATCCAGCATATGGGAAATTATCGCATTTTCCGCTTATGCTGGATTTTTATTATATCAAGTGATATAATACAATAAATTATTGTTGTTTATTTTAAATGACATTTAAAAAGAGGTATCCTATGAAAAAGAGAGTGATTACCGGGATAATAATGCTACTTATATTAGCACCATGTGTGTTAGTACCTGCATGTTTACCTGTATTAGAATTTGTAATTATATTATTGGCTGTAGCGGCTGAAATGGAATTATTAAATATGTATGATAGGGATAAGAAGATTCCTTTAGCAATGAAGATTGTTACTGTTGTATTAACATTAATTTTGGCATTTGCTGTTTTATCATATATGTCAACTCAAAATGGCGCTCCAGGAAGTGTTGTTACAGATATTACAGAATCCTTTAGTAATTCAATAATTATTAGAGGTTTAAGAAGATTCCATTTTGATAAGGTGTTTACACCTGTTACGGCATTATTAATTAACTTTATTATCTTAATGAGTTCTATGATATTTATTAAGGATTTCGATGTTAAAGATGCTGGTAGATTATATTTATCTACTATTTATGTTGGTCTATGTATGGGAGCATTTTTGACACTTAGATTATATGGAACACGTTTTGTATTATATTTATTAATTGTAACTTGTTTGACAGATATATTTGCTTTAGTATTTGGTCTTGCCTTTGGTAGATCAGGTAAACATAAGCTAGCTCCCCATATTTCACCAAAGAAGTCATGGGAAGGGGCTATTGGTGGTACATTGGTAGCTGTTATTTGTGGTTTTTGTTTCTGTTATTTTTATGATGATATCTGTAGTATATTTCCAACATTAGCTGGTGAAGAAAAGTCTTTCTTTGAAGGAGTATTTGCTTATGATACATTTACACCTGCTGGTAAATTCTTTGTATGTTTAATATTAACCTTCTTATTATCTATTTGTAGTCAAATCGGTGATTTAGTTGCTTCTAAATTAAAAAGAGCTTATGGAATTAAAGACTATTCAAATGTTTTTCCAGGCCATGGTGGTGTACTAGACCGTTTTGATTCTGTTCTATTTGCATCAGCAATATTCTTATTATTCATTATTATTGAAATGAATTTCATCGATGTTTTAGCGGCTTTGGCAGGTTAATATATGAGACATTTATACATCGTTGGAGCTTGTGGCTCAATTGGAAGACAAACCTTAGATATAGTTAGAAATAATAAAGAAGAATTTAAAGTTGTTGGTTTAGCTGTTGGTTCTAATAAGGAAATAGCAGTTAAATTAATAGAAGAATTTAAGCCTGAAGTAGTTTGTTTTAAAGAAGGATATGTTTATGAATTATCATATAAACCAGTTATTTTTGTAGGGGATAAGGGATTAGAAGAATTAGCTGCTTATTCTAAATATGAAGATGAGGTTTTTGTTAACGCATTAGTTGGTATGTCTGGTATTATGCCAACTGTTAGTGCTATTAAAGCTAAAAAGACTATAGCTTTAGCAAATAAAGAGACTTTAGTCGCAGCTGGAGATTTAATTAATGATTTAGTAAAAAAATATAATGTTCCTTTAGTTCCTATCGATAGTGAACATTCGGCAATATTACAGTGTTTAACTGGCGAATCTAAAAAAGAAGTAAAAAGATTGATTATTACAGCTTCTGGTGGTTCATTTAGAGATAAGAAAAGAGAAGAATTAATAGGAGTTACAAAAGAGGCTGCTCTTAAGCATCCTAATTGGAGTATGGGAGCTAAAATAACTATTGATTCAGCTACTATGATGAATAAAGGATTTGAAGTAATAGAAGCTCATCATTTATTTCATATCCCATATGAGAAAATTGATACTATATTACATAAAGAAAGTATTGTTCATTCTTTAGTTGAGTTTAATGATGGGACTATAAAAGCAGAACTTGGTAGTCCAGATATGCATACACCTATTGCATATGCATTAAGATATCCTCATCATTTACAAAATGAGTCTGATAATTTAGATTTAATTGGCTTAAATTTGCATTTTGAGGAATTATCTGATAAAAGATATCCTTGTTTAGAATATGCTTATTTAGCAGCAAAAAAAGGTGGTATTTATCCTGCTATATTAAATGCAGCTAATGAAGCTGCAGTTAAATTATTTTTGTTAGATAAAATTGAGTTTTTAGAAATAGAAAAAATAATTTATGATGAAATTACAAATAAAAAGTATGAAACTATTTCTTATACTTTAGAAAATGTGGTTTCTATAAGTCTTTTGGTTATAAAAGAGATATTAAAAAAATTTGGAGTTGATTAGTGATGTTTTTAGCGCTTGAGGGCTTTCCACTAGTAGTTGTATCCATTTTGGCATTTATAATTATTATTGGAGCTATTATTTGTATACATGAGGCTGGACATTTTGTTGTAGCAAGAAAATGTGGTATTTTATGCCATGAATTTTCTATTGGTATGGGTCCTGCAATATATAAGAAAAAAGGTCAAGAAACAATGTTTTGCGTTAGAGCAATTCCTATTGGTGGATTTGTTTCTATGGCAGGAGAAGAAACTTATGACCAATTAACTAAGATTGGTACAACAGTTGGTTTAAATTTGGAAAACAATGTTGCAACTGAAATCATTTTAGATCAAAATGCTACTTGTATGGTATCTGGTACTGTAGTAGAAAAAGATTTAGATGGTAAAGAAGGTAAAGATTTATATATTACTTTAAAAGATTCAGAAGGTAATTTAAATTATTATCAAATTGCTGAAGATGCTAAATATATATTTGAAAAAGAAGAAACATTACAAATTGCCCCTTATAATAGAACTTTTGATTCTAAACCTAAATGGCAAAGATTTTTGGTTTTATTTGCTGGAGCATTTATGAATTTTGTTTTAGCAATATTTATTTATTTAATTGTTTCTTTTGCTACTGGAGTTCCTAATTTAAATTCTAATGTAATTGGCACAGTAGAAGAAGCATATCCTGCTAGTAGTATTCTTTCTGTTGGAGATAAGATTTTAGCAATAAATGGTAATAATACAAATACTTGGACTGATTTCCAAAAAGAAATGGATACCATTAAAAAGAGTTATGCTGTTAGTGTTGAAATTACATATTTACATGATGGTATAGAAAAAGTAGAAACTCTAGATTTATTTACTGGTTTTAATTCATTTGGTTTATCTAATTATCAATCTGAACATAGATCTACTGCAGTAGATATACCAGGTTATGATGGAATAAAGGGACTTTTAGTTGGTAATGTTAATATTCGTTATAAAGATGAAAAAGGAACAATTGCTAAAGATGATTATTTAACAAAGATTTCTTTTGATGGTGAAGTTACTGAATTAACTAGTTGGTCAGATTTAGTTAAAATATTTTCTGAAAAAGTGATTACTACATCAGTTGATGTTAGATTTGAATATTATCATAAAGGTGAAGATGGTAATTATAGTTTAGTTACTATAGATGAATGTAAATCTATTGAACCATATACTGATGAAGTATTAGATAATCAAAGAATTGATAAGATACCACAATTAATTGGTGTGGCTCCTGAATATCATTTTTCATTCTTTGATTGTATAGGTGATGCTTTTAAAAGATTTGGTGATGCATTTACTTTAATCTTTAGAACATTAAAATTATTAATTGCTCCATCTAGTGTTAGACAAGTTGGAGTGCAAAATCTATCATCCGTAGTTGGTATTTGGGGAATGATAAAGGATTATATAGGAGCTGGTTTTATTCCACTATTATCATTAGCTGGTATGTTATCAGTAAATATTGGTATTGTTAATTTATTACCAATTCCTGCATTAGATGGTGGTAGAATCTTGTTTTTATTAATAGAAGCTATTACAGGTAAAAAAGTGCCAAAAAAGATAGAAAATATTATTACATTAGTCTTTATGGGACTATTATTTGCATTATTTATTTTCATTACAGTATTCGATGTAATGCGTCTTGTTGGTTAGTTGATGGGGATAAATTATGAGAGAAATTAAAAAGGATTTAATTAAAGAAAATGATGAATTTATTCTAGATATAAAGCGTCTTGGAATAAATGGTGAAGGTGTAGGCTTTTATAACCGTATGGCTGTTTTTGTTGATGGGGCAATACCAGGAGAAGGTCATGATGTTATAGTTACAAAAGTTGATGGCAAAATGGCTTATGCAAAGACTAAAGAAATAAAACATCAAAGCCCATATAGAAAACAACCAGAATGCCCATATTTTGACATTTGTGGTGGATGTTCTATAATGCACATAGATTATGAAGAATCTTTAAAATTAAAAAGAGAATTAGTAATTGAGGCATTAAATAGATATACTAAAATTAATACTAAACAATTTGAAATTAAACAGACAGTAAAATCAGATTATCCTTTTGCTTATAGAAATAAAGAACAACTATATTTGAAAAAAGATAATAATCAAACAAAGGTTTGTATGATTAGACCTAATTCTAATATTACATTC
>JAILGR010000154.1 GCA_024696565.1 Acholeplasmatales bacterium
CCCCAGTTCTACCAATAGTTTTTCCTAACATACATCTTTCTTTACTAAAATCATCTTTATTTTTAGTTGTATATATAATTGATTCTACATTACCATCTTTATCTTTAGTTAAAATATCATAAATAGATGCCCCAACATTAGATAAAATTACTTTTGTAGACAAATTATTTTCAATTTCAATAAAGGATATCATTTTAATGCCTCCTCTATAATTTCTTTATAAGCATAATAAGAATCCTTTTCTATTCTATTACCATTTCTATAATCAACATATACTAAACCAAATCTTTTACTTAAACCACTATTCCATTCGAAATTATCAAATAAAGACCAATAAAAATATCCTTTAATTGGTAATTCCTTAAATGCTTTTTCTAATTCTATTAAATATCTTTTTATATAATCAATTCTTTGCATATCATGACATTTACCATCTAATGATATAAAGTCATTACTACAAAAACCATTTTCACTTATAATAACTGGTAATTTATATCTTTGGTTTAGATATTTAACTCCATAATATATAGATTTAGGCACTACCTGTAGCCAATCAATATTACCTTCAGGATATCCAAAATAAAAATCCTCTTTTACTAATTCATTATCCTTTAGTGAATAATAATTTCCAGTATATATATTTTGATAAATATAATCTAATGGCTGACTAATTAATTTCAAATCTTCTTTAGTTATCTTAGGTAATATATCTTTAAATACTAAATAATATTCTTTAGGATAATCTCCTAAAAAGATTGGATCTGAATAAATAGATACTCTATTTGGAAATTCATAATCATTAACTAATTCAAAATACTTATTATAACACTTATCATATAATTCTTTATCTTCACTAACTGGTACCATAGGTCTTGAGCATGGAGCAAAACCAATAGTTGAATTTTTAACATTTTTTCTAATTATTCTTACTGCCTTACCATGACATAATAATAAATTATGAATAGCTTGTAACATTTCTTTATCAGTGTATTTTAATCCTGGTGCGTGAGCACCTACTCTAAATCCTAAATGCATAATACATTGGGGCTCATTTATAGTAATATAATCTTTAACTAATCCATCTAAAGCCTTTGTTACAACATCTGTATAATAAGCAAAAAAATCAGATATTTCATCATTTAAAACGCCGCCTTTATCCATTATCCACTGTGGTAAATCCCAGTGATAAAGTGTTACATATGGAGTTATATTATTTTTTAATAATTCTTTACATAAATTAATATAATAATCTAGTCCCTTTTGATTTGGATTATTATTTTCATCTATTACTCTAGTCCAAGCAATAGAAAATCTATAAGCTTTTACTCCTAGATTTTTTAATAATCTTACATCATCTTTATATTTAATATATGAATCACAAACTATGCTTCCATCTGACCCATCAATAATATTTCCTTTTATTTTTGTAAAATTATCCCAAATAGATAAAACTTTAGAATCTTTATCTATTGATCCTTCAATTTGATAGCTAGCTGTTGCACAGCCAAAGATAAAATCTTTATTAAACATATATCCTCCTTATCTAATAAAAAGACAATGAAAACCATTGCCTTTTTATTAAATCTTAGCCCTTAACGGAACCAGATGTTAAATTCTTCAAAATAAACTTAGAGAATATTAAATATACTATTAATAATGGAATAACGGCAAATAGCATAATTAAATATACTCTACCTAAGTCAAATGTTGCAGGGTTTGAATTATCGTTTAAGAACGCTAATACTAAAGGAACTGTTTTATAATCATTTCCTGCCTCAGATAATAATAATTGAGGGATGAAATAGTTATTCCAGTTTGCAACAAAGGCGAAGATAAATTGAATAGCTAAGGCTGGTTTCATAATAGGTAAAACCATACCAAAGAAAATTCTAACTTCATTAGCACCATCTACTCTTGCTGCTTCAATCATTTCTTTTGGTAAGATTGACTCTAGATACTGCTTCATATAGAAGAAAGTAACTGGAGATGCAATAGCAGGTAAGATTAATGGTAAGAATACTAAAATATTCTTTTGACCAACAAAGCCCATATCTGTACATAGCTTAATTAAACCAATAGCACTAACTTGTGTAGGTACCATCATAACAAATAGAATGAATACAAATGCAATTCTATTTAGTTTAAAACGATACATATGAATACCATAAGCAGTTAATGCACTAAATAATACACATAAAATTGCTGATACTAAAGCAATACCAAAGCTATTAGCAAATGATCTTAGTACAGGTAAACCACAGTTCATCATACTATTCCAGTTATTAACAAAATTGGTACCTGGAATAAAACTAAATCCTTGCTGAATTTCTTCATGAGTTCTTGTTGCATTAACAATTAATACATATACAGAGAATAAGCACATTATAGAAAGGATGGTTAAAACTAAATAGGCAACGATTCTTCGTACAGATAACAAGGCTACGGCTTTGAAGCTTGTAGCATCATGACCTGCGCGTCTAGTATCTAATGTCTTCTTAGGAATACTAATTTGCATTCTTATTCACCTTCCTTTGCTTTTTAGGTGCTGCATTTCTATATGATACAAAGTAAATTGCCACACTTAGTGCTGCAGTTATAATAAATAATAGAATTGATATTGCGCCAGCTTTACCATAGTTTTGACCTTTTTTGAATGTTGTGCTTAGATACATCATAAGAGTATATGATGACTCTTTAACACCACCTTGGTTTTTAGTAAACATTGTCGCAGCATCGAATAATTGAATACCACCAATCATTGATGTAATAAATACAAATAAGAAGATTGGTCTTAATAAAGGCATTGTAATATCTTTAAATGTTCTAAATGCACTTGCACCATCAACTGTTGCAGCCTCAAAGATATCTTCATCAATACCCATAACACCACTCATTAATAGTAGTGTTGTATTACCAAACCACATTAAGAAATTCATTAAAGCGATAATTGCTCTAGTTCCCCATGCGTTAGCCGTAATATCGAAAGCTTCTCCTAAAACTTTGGATTCTAGTAACATATTTATAATTGGACCGGAAGGAGATAATAATGTTAAGAATAAGAAACCAAATGCAGATGCCATGATTAAGTTTGGCATATATGTAACTGTCTTAAAGAATCTTTGTCCTTTAATCTTAAGTCTTTTATCTGTAAACCAAACTGCAAGTAATAAAGAAATAGCAATCTGTGGTACGAAACACATTACCCACAAAATCATAGTATTTCCAAGATATTTAAAGAAATCATCTCTAAATAATACAGTTTGATAATTTGAGAAACCTACCCAGTTAGGTCCTACCCAATCCATACCTCTTCTATAGTATTGAAAGAAACTATAAATAAAAGTTTGTAATAATGGCCATAAAGAGAATACGCCATATATTAAGAAGAATGGAATAATAAAGATATAACCCCACTTGGCATAACTAACTTTCTTTCTTCTGGTAGATAATTGAGGAGCGGTTACTGCATTAACCATAAATTATACCTACTTTCATGATAATATATACTCTAAAATAAGGCAGGCAAACTTTGCCTGCCTTTGATTTAAACTAAATCTTATTCGAATTCAGGGTAAACCTTAACGAACTTGTTATAGAATGCTTTCTTAGCTTCATCATAAGTTGCATTACCATTGAAGTAATCCTTGAATGCACCTTGGATATTTTCATTGAAGCCTTGATCCCAAATTGTGATCTTATCCATCTTAATCTTTGGAGCTGCTGCAGCGAATAATGCAACATGGTTTTGACCGCCTAAGAATTCAGAACCATAAGTAGAGTCATTAGCTAACTTGTTCATAGCTGTCTTATTGTTAGTATAATCTTCAGTCTCACGAGTGATTGTTTCAGCAACTGTAGCATCACAAGTTAAAGTCTTCATTAACTTAGCAACAAATGACTTATTATCAGTACCATTAGCAGCTGCTAACCAAGTACCACCCCAGAAATATGAAGCTGGACCTTCACATACTCTATATTTACCGAATAATTCTTTACCAGCATTACCCTTTAATGTAAAGTTAATACCCCATGTAGAATAGAAGAATCCGAATGTCTTACCTTCTGCAGATTGTTCTTTTTGCCATGCAGCATCCCATAATGAAGTCTTCTTGTTATAGCCTTTTTCAGTATATTCCTTAGTTTGCTTAATCCATCTATCGATTTGAGCATCTAAGTTAAGTGTACCAGTCTTAGCGTCAACTAATGGCTTAGAAACGTTATTAGAGAATGTTCTATAAGAATCATCAAAGCCTGATAACATAGTATAGCCCTTAGCCTTCATATCTGCTGCAACAGCATCAAACTTATCCCAGTTAGATAACTTCTTTTGTACTTCAGTTGGATCATCAGTACCTAAAACTTCTTTAGCGATATCAGCTCTATATGCGAATAGACCTGGAGTTGCTTGCCATGAAACACCTTTTAATCTACCGTTAGAAGTTGCTACATCTTTTGTATATTGATACATATCTTTAGTATCATCATCAGTTAAACCTAAATCTTTAACATCTAAAGATGCGTTAGAATTTACATATTTTAAAGCATAGTCTGCTTCCATTAAGAACATATCAATCTTGTCATCAGCTGCAGCAGTTGCTTGTTTATCTAAAGCTGCGTCTAATGCATTTTGATAAGCATTTTCTTGGTTAGAAACCATATTGAATTTTACAGTTAAGCCATCTACTGTATACTCTTCGTTAGCTTTAACTTCTACAACATTTGGATAATACTTCTTGAATAAACCGATGAATTCATCGTTCCATACTCTAATGTTAACTACGCTACCACCATCAGTTGCGTTACCGCTATAAGTTGGAGTAGTTGGAGCTACCCAGTTTGTAGGTGTTGGGAACTCGTAGCCTCCTGTAGCCTCCTCACCACATGATGCAAGACCAGCTACTGCAAGTCCGCCTAGTGCTACTAATGCAGCACCTCTTAAAATTCTTTTTTTCATTTTTTATCTCCTTTTATTTGTTTATTTTAAATGGCCTTCGCCATTATTTGTCAAATTCTTTACAGTTTGACCTTCTTGGAGACCTCCAATGACTAATGTTCTATCTGGAATTGTCGTTCTTGGGGACTCAATAAGATCGATTAGTTTTTTAGTTGCTTGAATACCGATTTCTTTTGAATTTTGTACATAAGTAGTAATAATAGGTCTTAATAGTCTTGATAATTTGATACCATCGTATCCAACAATACTTATGTCATCAGGAATTTTGTATCCATGCTTTTCAATTTCTGTGATTCCTCCTAATAAGGAGTAATCATCTGGGTACATTATTACAGTTGGCTTATCATCTAAGGCTAGAAGCTCTCTTGTTGCTTCTCCACTAACCTTAGGTAAGTGGTATCTTCCTTTTTTAATGTACTCATCTTTAATTACAAGATTATTTTCGCCGCAAGTTTTATAGAAGCTTGCAATTCTCTTTTGAGTTACGGAAGTGTCATCACCTGTTATAAAGGCTATCTTCTTATGCCCCATTGATACTAAATAATTAATAATGTCTCTAACACCTTGTACGTTATCTGAAACAACAGATGCTACATCATTAAAATCATAATCAATAGTAACAGTTGGTAAATCACTTTCTACAAGTTCAATTACTTCCGGATCCTTAAAATCCACTGATGCAATAATTACACCATCAACATTACGATACTTTGCGTGCTCGTAAAATGTTAAATAGTTTTGACCAAAATGATGAGAGATAAATGTTATATCATAACCATTCTTTTCACTTTCATCTTTAATTGAATTAAGAATTGATGAGAAATACTCATGCTCTAAACCAGAACTTGTCTCATCTACGAAAAGAACGCCAATGTTATAACTCCTTTTAGTCTTAAGCAATCTAGCAGATGCATTAGGAACATACCCCATTTCCTTTGCAACTTCTCTAATATGCTCAGCTGTTTTAGGATTTAAATCTGATTCGCCTTTCAATGCTTTACTAACAGAGGCAATTGACAGTCCGCATCTCTCGGCAATATCTTTAATCTTCACCATAACTAATCACCCTATTCCTTTTTTGTCCCTTAAACGTTTTCGCACTTATATTATATGTAAGCGTTTTTGACTTGTCAAGAGGTTTTTGAAAAAATTTTAAAAATTATTTTTTTGGTCTAAATTTCTCTTTTTTGTTTTATTTTTTTAAACTTTTTCGTAAAAACATATTGATTTTTTTAAAAAGGTGGGTATAATGAAGATAACTTACTTAAACGTTTACGTTGAGAAAGGAGAGCGAAAAACCATGAAATTCGGACACTTTGACGATGGAGAGTACGAATATGTAATTACAAATTACAATACTCCACTGCCTTGGATCAATTATTTTGGTCAGGATGGCTTCTTTAGCCTTATGAGTAACACTTGTGGTGGCTATATGTTCTATAAAGATGCCAAACTTAGAAGAATTACAAGATTTAGATATAATAATGTTCCAAGAGATTTTGGTGGTAGATATTATTATATAAATGATAATGGATGCATTTGGAATCCTGGTTATCTTCCTATGAAGACAGAATTAGATTCTTATAAATGTAGACACGGTCTTGGTTATTCAATTTTTGAAAGTGAAAAAAACAATTTAAAAGCAGAATTATTATGCTTTGTACCATTAAACGATTTATGTGAGATTAATCAATTAACTTTAAAGAACACAAGTAAGGAAACAAAAAACATCACATTACATGGTGTTATTGAGTGGTGTTTATGGAATGCAATAGACGATCAAACTAATTTCCAAAGAAACTGGAACATTGGTGAAGTTGAAGTTGATGATAATACTATTTATCATAAAACAGAATATAGAGAAAGACGTAATCATTATGCTTTCTATCATACAAACATTAAACATGATGGATTTGATTCAGACTTAGATACATTCTTAGGTTTATATAATTCTTGGTCTGATGCAAGTGCTGTAATGAATGCTACTTCTTATTATTCTAAAGCATCTGGTTGGTCACCAATTGCTTGTCATATGTTTAATATCGAATTAAAACCTAATGAAGAAAAAACCATCATTTTCCAAACTGGTTATGTGGAAAATGATGAGGATCATAAATTTGTTGATTTACATGTCATTAATAAAGAAAAAGCATATGAATTACAAAATAAATATGCTACTAAAGAACAAGTATTAAAGGCATTCAATGAATTAAAAATTAAATGGGTGGACCTATTATCTACTCTAAACGTAAAATCAGACGATGAAAAGTTTGATAGAATGGTTAACATTTGGAACCAATATCAATGTATGGTTACATTCAACATGTCAAGATCAGCATCATACTATGAAAGTGGTACTGGTCGTGGTATGGGCTTTAGAGATAGTTGCCAGGACTTATTAGGATTCTTACACTTAATTCCTGAAAAATCTAAAGAACGTATCATAGATATTGCTTCTATTCAATTTGAAGATGGTTCCACATATCATCAGTATCAACCACTTACTAAACGTGGAAATGCTGATATTGGTGGAGGATTTAATGATGATCCTCTTTGGTTAATTGCGGCCGTAAGCCAATACATCAAGGAAACTGGCGATTATTCAATTCTTGATATACCAACCCCATTCAACAATAAGCCAGGTTCTGAAAAACCATTAATTGACCATTTAAGAGCTTCATTAAATTATATTATTACCCACAGGGGTCCTCACGGATTACCACTCATCGGTAGAGCCGATTGGAATGATTGTCTAAATCTTAACTGTTTCTCCAAAACACCTGGAGAATCCTTCCAAACCGCTTCTAACTTTGAATCAGGTAAAGCTGAATCAGTGTTTATTGCCGGTATGTTTGTCCTTTATGGAAACGAGTTCGCAACTATTCTTAACCATATCGGCAACACTGATGAAGCCAAAGAGGTTTTAAATAGTGTTAAATCAATTGAAGATGCCACTATAAAATATGGCTTTGATGGTGAATGGTTCATTAGAGCTTATGACGCATTCGAAAACAAAGTTGGTAGTAAAGAATGCAAAGATGGAAAGATTTTTGTTGAGCCACAAGGCTTCTGTACAATGGCAAGAATCGGAGAGAATTTAGGCTTTGGTAAAAAAGCATTGGATTCTGTTGAAAAATATTTAACAAATGATTATGGTGTAGAAATATTACACCCTACATATAAAGAGTATCATCTAGAGCTTGGTGAAGTAACAAGCTATCCTATGGGATATAAAGAAAACGGCTCAGTATTCTGCCATAATAATCCATGGATTGTTATTGCAAATACAGTTATAGGAAATAATGAAAGAGCCTTTGACATATATAGACGCAACTGTCCTGCATATTTAGAGGAAATATCAGAGATTCATAAAACTGAACCATTTGTATATTCCCAAACTATCGCTGGTAGAGATGCTAAAAACTACGGCGAAGCTAAGAACAGTTGGCTAACCGGTACTGCGTCTTGGACAATGTATGCTGCAAGTCAAGCAATCCTAGGTATTAAACCGGATTATGATGGTTTAATGATTGATCCACATCTACCTAAGGAAATCAAGCATGTCATTGCTACAAGAATATTCCGTGGTATCAAATACAATATTACTATTACTAACACTGCTTCTGGTAAGTATAAAATGACTGTAAACAATAAAGAAGTTACAGGCAAAACTATCCCCCTAGACACAACACTTACCGAAGTCAATGTTAATGTTTCTTTGTAACCTTTTCTTCTTTTAAACGTACTGACAAAAACACCCTAATTTGCCAGTAACGCACCAAAAAAAGGACCCTAAGAGGTCCTTTTTCTGTTTTATTAACTATTTACAAATACCCATACTTTTTCCAATATTAGCTAGTTTTACTGCCATTCTTTCATTATTCTTTCTCTCACCATATACTAAGTCTAATATTTTTTTAAGTACACCATCACCTAAACCTTTAGATAATGAAAAAACTATACATAATGTAAGAGGTCCTATGGCATTTGTAATAATATCTAAATCCGTACTACTAAACTGTCTTACACAAAATTCATATGCTAAATCAGAATACTTTTTTACGAAATCATCTAAATCTTTTAATGTATGAAATTCAAATGCTTTAAACACTTGTAAAAAAACATTTAATGATACTTTTTCAATATCCATATTAGATATAGATGCAATTCTTTCATTTAAAGATTTAAAGCCACCATTTTCTAAGTATGCTAAATAAGAATCTAATGTTAATTCAATATCTTCAAATTTACCATTATTAACAACTTGTTTAATACGCTTCTTATAATCTTCAATTGAACTTCTAACCTTAACAAATTCTGAATCTACAAATTCTAATATACCAGCTAAACGAATTAAAGTTCTTTGATATTCTTTAGGTATTTCTATATCAGATTTATATCCAGTATCATGATATAAAACTGCAATAGCATGTTGTAATACACTTCTTAATTGAATTTCAAATCTAATATCGTTAATCATTGGATTTGATTCATCATAATACATACTTTTTGGTATCTTACATATATAATGTAGCGACATATAGCCAAATTGATCTATATTATATATTTTTCTTTTATCAATAGTATTTTCCCAATCAATATCAAAAGCTTTTTCTATCCTTGCTGCAAACTTATCTACTTCATCTTCATAAAATGTTACAATTCTAAAGCCTATAACATCTGTAATATCATTAATACTTTGATATTTATCGCCTTTTCTTTCTAACTTTAAGGCTAAAGAATCTCTTGCTTTTATTCTATAGTCTACACTATTAATTTTAGTTTTAGCTAAGGCAACAAAGTCATTGATACGATTAAGAACTATTTCTTGAATTTTTTTATATATTTCCTGGTTAGAATCATATTCTTCTAAAATCAAAGAATGATTAAGGTTCATAAAATCACTCCTCTATTGTTAAAAATGTAGAGAAACCTGTCATATCAAATACTTCCATAACTTCTTCTCTTGGATGCTTAATTATAAACTTTCCACCCATAGAATCTAATTGTTTATGGGTTTTTAAGAAAACTCTTAACCCTGCACTAGAAATATAATTAGTATTAGATAAATCTATAATTAATTCTTCAATTCCTTTAACTTGCTTAATTGATTCTAAAATAGCAATCTCTAAAGAAGGCGAAGTGATAGTATCTATTGCTCCTTGTACATACATTATAAATATATTACCATCTTTTTCTTTTCTAATCTCCATAATAGCCTCCTAAAGCTAACGATTATTATTATATAAATGATAGCATAATTAACATTTCTTTTCAATTAAGATAAAAGAAAAGAGATGCGACTGCATCTCTAAAATCTCATTTTGAATCATTAACGATTTTTTGTAATCTTCTTGGTTGAGTACCACATAAAATCATATCATAATCTTCATCAGTAATTAGTGCTTCATCTAAATCAAGATGAACAACAATTTCCTGACCAATATTATAATTTTGATCTACTACATAGAATGTATTTCCTTTATAGTCTACTCTAGCATACTTGTAATCACCATAGTCTTGAATAGCTAAAACTCTAGCCTTAAATGTTAATGGACCATCATTATCTGTATTAAATGTAATAGACAACTTAGTCTTTAATAGCTTTCTACCCTTAGTATTGAATAACTTTTGAGCCATATCAAATGGTACGTCAAATAAATCATCATTACTCTTGAATTGTAATAATTCTTTATTAGGTAAAATAGCTGTAACAGGTAATTTAGCTAATAAATTAATTCTATGAACGATATAATCTTTACCACTTAACTTCATTGCAGCAACGTTAATATTGAAATTAACCTTACCAGAAAGCTCAACATCACGAGGTGTTTTTAAGAATACGATACTATTTTCACTCTTAATCCAATATAAATTTTCAGCATCAACAATATCTTTCTTAATAATTTCACCCTGATACTTTCCACCAAGTTCTACTGCAGCAGTAGGAACGTTAACAGAAACATAACCATCCTTAACTAAAACCTTAACAGATGGTGGTAATTTTACTTCTGAACCATAAATCTTTAATACATCTTTTTCAATAACTGCATCACTAGAGAATACATCAGGAATTCTTTGAACTACTGATTCACCAGTTTCTGAATCAAATAAATGAATTCTAGTCAAGTCAACAGCAACTTTAATAACATCGCCAACCTTAACATCGAAATTAGATAACATTTTAATACGAACTTCTGTAGAGTTATCTGTAATACCTCTATCATTGTCCTTATCTAAGTTTGCATATACAATAGTTTCAGACCCTAATGCCTCAACAACAGTTGTTTTTGCCTCTAAAACATCTATTTTTGATAAGTCCATATGATTTTCATATAAGAAAATATTTTCAGGTCTAATACCAATAGTAACTTCCTTACCAGTAACAATTACTTGATCTTTAATCTTTGGTAAGAAATCTTTTAATAATCTAATTTTAGCGAATCCCATATCTAGGAATACTTCGCCATCAACTACTTGATAAACTGCATTGTAGAAATTCATTTGTGGGGTACCAATGAATCCTGCAACGAACTTATTTGCTGGGTAATTATAAATATTCTTTGGGGTATCGATTTGTTGAACAAATCCATCTTTCATAACAACAATTCTTGAACCCATTGTCATAGCCTCAACTTGATCATGAGTTACATAGATAAATGTTGTTTGTAATTTTTGATGAAGTTTAGTAATTTCACTTCTCATTGATGCACGTAATTTTGCATCCAAGTTAGAAAGTGGTTCATCTAATAAGAATACCTTAGGATTTCTTACGATTGCTCTACCTAAAGCAACTCTTTGACGTTGACCACCTGATAATGCCTTAGGTTTTCTGTCTAAGTATTCTGTAATATTAAGATTAACAGCTGCTTCTTGTACTCTATCATCAATCTCACGAGCAGTAAGCATTCTGTATTTGATAACTGGTTTGCCTTCCTCATCTAATACTAACTGTTCATTTTCATCATACACTGGACAAGGAACCTTATTAATCTTTAAGCTGTATGCAATGTTATCATATACAGTCATGTGTGGGTATAACGCATAACTTTGGAATACCATTGCGATATCTCTGTCCTTTGGTGCATAATGATTAACTACAACATTATCAATTGTTAATTCACCAGCAGTAATTTCTTCTAATCCTGCTATCATACGTAATGTAGTTGATTTTCCACATCCAGAAGGTCCTACGAATACAATGAACTCTTTATCCTCGATATCCATACAGAAATCATTTACTGCCTTAAATCCATTGTCATAAACCTTATAGATATGCTTCAAACTCAAACTTGCCATATTTATCCTCCAAGTTAAAATTTGCCTCTATCGCCTATATTCTATCATGATTTGAAACATTTGTAAACGATTTCCTTAAACGTTTTCGGAAATTTTTTATTTTTATTTAGTAAATATCCGTTTTTTTGAAAAGAGCTCTTTAGAACTTAATCTAAAGAGCCTTTTTAATATCTAATTATAACTATAATTTGTACATGTTAACTTACTACCATCATATCCATTTTGAATGAATCCGGTAGTTGTGTTTGTAATTTCCAAATCAACAGTTTGACCACCATTATTATTTGTGAAAATTACTCTATCATATTCATCTAAATCTACAGTAACACTATATACTTTATAACCAGTTGTATCTGTGCCTATTACTTCAAGTTTAATTCCTGGCCAACTAGATGCTTGATTATATGTTTGGCTATTCCATAAATAAACATATACATCTGACCAATCATTTTTATCAGCATAATATAATGTTATTTCATTATTTGAAACCGGATTAGTATCATAATTATATGCTTCTCCTGTTGCTGTAAAACCAGTTGTTGTAGAAGTTAAGACTAAATCATCTGTCTGATTACTACCATCATTAAAGATTATTCTATCAAAATCATTTAAATCAATATTAACTGAATAAACGCTATTACCATTATTATCAGTTCCTATTTGATCTAATTTAACTCCTGGCCATTGAGCATTATTTACTAATGTTTGGCTATTCCACATATATGCATTAACGTTTGTCCAATTATTAGTATTAGCAAAATAAATTGTAGTTAATTCAGGATCAACAGGATCTTCTGGGTCTGGATTAACATAACTTGTAAATGTATATGCACTTCCATTTACAGTAAATCCTGTAGTTGTAGAACTTAAGAATAAATCATCTGTTTGGTTATTACCATCATTAAATATAATTCTATCAAATTGTGTTAAATCAACATCTAATGCATAAGCTGTATAACCATCTATATCCATACCAACAGAATTAATAGCAACACCTGGCCATTGACCATTATTTACTAATGTTTGGCTATTCCACATATATGCATTTACATTTGTCCAATTATTATCATTCTTAAAATATACTGTTAAAACTTCTGGATCTTCTGGATCTGGGTCTACTGGGTCTGGATTATCAGTACCAGTATATGGTTTAAACTCAGATTCAGAAACGCTAAACTTATTGTAATTTGTACCAGAAATAATATATTCTTTAGAATCTGTTACACTAATATCTACTGTTTGACTACTACCATCATTAAATATAATATGATCAAATACATCTAAATCAAATTCGCATACATAACAAGTGTTACCATCTTCATCTTTTGCAGTTTCTGTTAAAGCCACACCAGGCCATGAAGCATTCTTAGCACCTGTAGAATCATTCCAACAATAAGCATTTACATTTGTCCAATTATAATTATTGGCAAAATATAATGATATAGCACCAATTGCCTCTACTCTTGTATATGTATAAACTTCAGTAAGTGTAGTACCATCAATACCATATACTTCAACAACAACGAATATTGTTTGTCCTTCATCAATATTATTTACATTAATTGTAGTTGATGTAGGATTAGCATTTACTTTATTGCCATCAACAGTAATAGATACTGAAGCTGCATTTTTAAATTTATAAGTAACTGATAAACTATCAGCCTTAAATGAACCAGAAGGCATTGATGTAGTAATTGATGGTGTTGTAATAGGGGCTGCATTATATATTACAGCAATTCCAGAATCACCAATATTACCATAAATTGAACCATTGTTAACTAAGAAAGTATTACCAGTTATAACATCTGTATATGTACCATCAGATAAATATGAACAAGATACATTACAAACACCAGAATTACCAACAATTACCATACCATTATCAGAAGATTTACTTCCAGAATGTCTTTCAATACAAGTATAATTATTTGACATAAAACAAGACTCAGAAGCATCTAGCTTAGCAAAATGATTATGGAATTTATTAATTGCACCTACACAATCATAAGACCAACCATTTAGACAAGCTACATCTCCTAAATAAGAATTTTCATAATCTTCAAATCTTGCACAATATAATGTACAAAAATCTTTTCTAGCACCTAAAATTGCATAAGATTTATTAATTATATCTTCACTTTTATTATGTGTATCTTGAGTACCCATATAATTATCATGTGATTCAGCCCATGTTACCATTTGAGTACGATAATTACTATAATCTTCACCATCAGCATAGTTGAAATTAGAAAAACCAGAGCCACCATTTTCAACAATATTATGACCCATACCTGAATCAGTAATATTTACTCCACAACTAGTATACCAGCTAAGCTTTCTACCAATTCCTTGACGATTTAGTATTTCACCATAACAATATAAATCTTGACCTTTAGCTGAAGCTGCATTTTTAGCTCTATTAATGACTGTAGGCCAGAAGCTTGATGATATATCATCATATGGAGTTTCTATATGCTTTGCAGCATCAAATCTAAAACCATCAACACCATAACTAATTAACTCTTCTAGATAATCAGCTACGGCATCTTGAACAACTGGATCTGAAGTATCTAAATCCATCATACCAATATTACCTTGAGTAATATTTCCAGCTTCATCATTATCTTGAATAGAGTATGGATGGAACTTTAATGTATCAGCGTAATAATAAGTATTAATTTCTTTTGTATCTGATGCATTAGCACTACCTTGAGGAACAGCTGTATTTGACCCATATGCCCAATAATTACCAGTATATGGAATATATCCACCATCTTCATAAGAGCATGGCATACCAGCAATTTCCCATTCATAATAATATGCTCTTTCGCATAATGAATCAGCTACCCACTGATTACCTAAATGATTCGCCACTACGTCAACTAAAACCTTAACTCCATAAGAGTGAGCCATCTCTACCATTTGCGAAAACTCTTCAGGAGTACCAAGTGCATTATCACCAGTATCATCAATTGTAAAGGCTGCAGGTTGGTAATATGCCCACCACATGCCTTTTGCTGTTCTTGAATTACCTTCTCCATCATCAATAGTTTGTTCTTTACAAACCTGAACTGGAGATGTCTGAATTGCAGTAAATCCTTGAGATGCAATCTTTGGTAAATATTCCATTATTTCCTTATAAGACCAACAAAAGCATTGTAAGATTTGTCCATCTTGAACACTATCTGCAAAATCAGATGAATCATTTGCTAAAGTAGTAAGGTTATTATCAACAGTTGTAATAGCTAATTCATTATTAACTTTTGGCAAAGTACCAATTGTAAGTAATGTAATACCTACTGCTCCTACTGATAGTCCAACCTTAACAATAATTTTTCGTTTTGTCATAGGTTTTTCTCTCCTCCTATTATTCATTTTTTAAAAACGACTATTTGAAACGATAAAATAAACTACTGATTTGAGTATATCATTTACGAAAATAATTTCAAAATTTACTTATTAAATCGAAAATATCAACGTTTTTTTAAACTCAAAACTCATCATTTTTTCGTAACTCAAAAAATAATTTTATTCATTTAGACAAAATATGTATTTTTGTTGGTTGTTTTTGTACAATAACGAAAATGAAAATAGTTATATTAACACTTTCGAAAAATTTACTTGTTTTTACGCGTCAAAAAAACTTTTGAAAGCGTTTTTCGCTGTTCTTGAAAGCGTTTCCGTTTTACAAAATAAAAAAACAAGTACCCTTTTTAAAGTACTTGCTTAAGCATTTAAGCTATATGCATATTAATCTATTACTTTTATTAAATAAATACGCTTCTTTTTAGGATCATGTAAAACCAATGCTTTATGTCCTTTATATAAATCTATATCTTTTTTCTTGAAGATAGCATTTGTTTCTACTAATTCTGTACCAAGTTTGGTCTTGATTGCTACAGCGAAGACTGGTATCTTATCACTCATATACCAATTAATTTTATCAAGCTTTACTTGATATGATTCTAAATATTTGTAACAATTTAACATTTTAAAGAATCTAATAATAGTATATGTTTCAATAAATAAGAACATTATTCCTGGAATAGTTATTACTATTAAACAAAATGTCGCATTTAAATAAAAACCAAATAAGCAAATCATAAATGGAATGAAAATTACCATA
>JAILGR010000176.1 GCA_024696565.1 Acholeplasmatales bacterium
GTTGATATGATTGTTACATTGCATGCATGTGATACTGCTACTGATTATGCCCTATATCATGCGATTAACATGGATGTTAAATATATATTTTCAGTACCTTGCTGTCAACATGAAATTAATTTACAATTAGATTCTTCTAAGTTCCATTTAATGAATAAATATGGAATCATTAAGGAGAGATTTTCGGCACTACTTACAGATAGCATAAGAGCCAACATTTTACAGTATTTTGGATATAAAACACAGATTTTAGAGTTTGTTGATTTTGATGCTTCACCAAAGAATCTTTTGATACGTGCCACCAAGGTAAATAAGGGTGGTAATCTAAAGGTTAAAGAAGAAGTAGATAACCTAATCAAAGAATATCAAATACACCAAACTTTATATTCGTTAATGTTTGAAGAAAAATAGAATTCATCTAGCGATGAGTTCTTTTCTTTTTTGTGCAAATTGTACAAAAAAATAGGGCGGTTCTATTGACTAATATTATCATAAATGATAAAATCGATATATGAAAACGCTATTATAGGGGATAGTGCGCCCTTTAGGGGCAAAAATAAAAAAATATACCATGTGGTGTTATAAATATGAATAAAAGTGTAGTTAGGTATATGATTATTGATTTAGCTGTTCTAATAGCAATTGGTGCACTATTAGAGGGGTTAACATCAAGATTCGTAGGTTTTGCTTTAGATGCTGCTCCTACTGTAACATTTTCATTATTAATTTTGTTTGTTGCAGTAGCTAGATGGAAAGCATATGGTTTAATTACAATTCCTTTCCTAGTATTCTCTATGATTTTAGGTGGGCATTTTAGTGATTTATCATATTATGCGGCATTCTATAGCTTTTCAAATTGGCAATTATACTTATCAGTAATGATTGCCTTAGCTTTAAGCGTCAGTGTTAATTTAATATTCTTTAGAAAACATAGGACCAATAAAATTATGAAGGTTTGGTGGCAAATGCTATTAATCTTGGTAATGGATTATGTGTTATATTGTGGAATTCAATTTGTATTATATCGATTATTCACAACTGGTAATCTAGCGGTAATGGCAGATATTCCATTCACATATAACGTAAAAAATGCAGATGGTCTTATGGAACCAAAAACTGTTAATCTTGCAATGTATGTTGAAAGAGGATTTATCTATAATAGTTTTGGTTTAATAGTTGCTATACTTGGCGCATTTGTTTTAAGGTCTCAAGGAGTTTTAAATAATGCTATTGAAAAACTCATTGACGATAAAAAGGAGAAGGAGCTTGAACTTGAGTATCTCAAGAATGCTGGGAATCTGAATTGGGGTCCTCAAGAGAAAGAATCTCCGCAAGATGAATCAAATATAAATAGTGAAGATTCATCTGAGCAGTTTTAAAAAAGGATGGTGTGTTATTGATGCAAAATGTAGTTATTGAAACTAATCAAGATGTTGTTGATGAAGTTGAACGTACCAAATGGAAACGTACATTACATACCTTAGCTAGAGACTGGAGATTATATGTCTTATTAATCCCTATGTTGGCATTCATTTTCTGCTTTAAGTATTTGCCAATTAAAGGTTTAATTACTGGTTTTAGATGGGGTAATGATAACGATTTGGTTTATAACAGCCAATGGTGTGGTTTATATTGGTTTAACCAAATCTTTATTGGATCATCTTCTAACATTTTCTGGAGATCATTCCGTAATACATTCATTAATAGTATGTATGGTTTGATTATAGGATTCCCAATTCCTATTATCTTAGCTTTACTATTTAGTGAAGTTAAGGTTTCATGGTATAGAAGCGTTGTACAAGTATGTGCATACTTACCTCACTTCGTATCATTAACAGTTGTAACTACAATCATTAGCTTATGGTGTGAAGGTACAATTACAGCCGGTGGCGGAACTGGTTCTGGTGGTTGGATTTATAACATGTGTAAGACATTTGGTTGGTTACAGGGTGCTAGTGGTGAAACACTACAAGAAAGTATTTTAAGTTATCCAAGATACTTTAGACCAATTTATCAAATATCAGGAGTATGGCAGGATGCAGGTTATAACTCAATTGTTTACTTTGCAGCTATTCTTGCAATATCTCCAACAAACTATGAAGCAGCAAGAATTGATGGTGCTTCTAAATTACAACAGATTCGCTATATTACATTCCCAGGTATGGCACCAACATTAACAATTATGTTGATTATGCGAATCGGTCAAATCTTAAACGTTGGATATGAACAAATTATCCTATTAGTTGGAGATTACTCAAATGCATGGGAAACAGCAGACGTTGTTTCAACATTCGTATATCGTATGTCAGGACAAAGTGCCGGTGCAGCGGGGGCTGAGGTTATCCAACAATTAGGTATTGTTGCCGACTTATTTAATTCGATTTTAGCGATGTTCCTAGTATTAGGTGCTAATGCAATCAGTAGACGAGTATCTTCTACATCATTATTCTAATAGGAGGCAAAGAGATGAAAAGACTAGATAAATCTGAAATAGTTTTTAAGCTATTAGCTTACATTCTATTAACAATATTTGCTCTATGCTGCTTATATCCATTTGTCTTCATTATTATGAACTCAATTTCTCAAAAGAGCTTCGTTGATGATGGTTTGGTTTCAGTTATACCAATGGGTATGCCTCAATTAAAGGCTTATGCTGCTGTATTTGAAAACAAGAAGTTCTGGTTAGCATATTGCAATGCATTCTATATTACAATTTATGGTACAGCAATTTCCATGTTAGTTGGTATTTGCGGTGCTTATGCATTATCTAAGACAAGATTATTATTCGGTCGTGGATTTAATTTTATCTTAACAGTTACATTATGGTTCTCTGCAGGTATCATTCCTACATATCAAAATTATGTAGTATTCCGCGATGGTTTATTTGCAGGTAATGGTCGTGTATTCTTTATTTTCGCTTTAGGTGTTAATGCATTTAATATCATCCTTTTAAGAAACTATTTCCAAAGTGTACCACAAGAAATAGAAGAGGCTGCTACAATCGATGGTGCAACCGAATTCCAAATTTTAACAAGAGTTTATATTCCTATTTCTAAATCCTCAATTGTTACAGTTGCAATGTTCTATGCTGTAGAATTCTGGAATGGTTACTTATGGGCTCAGATGTTACTTGGTGAAGATGATTTACCATTAACAGTATTTATTAAATTATATATGGAAAATACAATTGCTAATATTGAAGAGGCTGGTGGAGGTAATCTTGATTACTCATCTTATTCTTTAAGATATGCATTCATTGTATGTTCAATTATTCCAGTTATTTTAATTTATCCAAAGATTCAAAAATATTTTGCATCCGGCGTTAATGTCGGCGGTGTAAAGGAATAGTAGGTGAATGATATGAAAAGAAAATTAATTCTTACTGGCCTTTCTGCACTAGCAGTATTAACCCTTGCAAGCTGTAATACAGAGAAAACTCCAGAAGGAAGCATCAAATATAATCCTGATAACTTAGATGTTTATCATTTTGTTGATGTTCCTGCTGCAGATACTTATGCAGGTGACGCTGGTAGCGTAGATATTTATGTAAATTATAATGGTGAATCAGGAATTACATTCCGTGGTACATCATGGAATAATACAATAGATGGAATGACTTATACTCAAGGATCATTACTTCCTACATGGAATCGTATCCAAGAATTAACTAAAACTACAGTTCGTGAAGCTTCAGGTTATAGAGCATCTACATTAGATAATGCTTATACATCAATTGCAACTGCAGGTTATAAGTCAGAAACAAACTCAAGTCAATATATTGATTTATTCTACAATTCTGTAAGTAACTTAAGAACTGCTGGTAATGCTGGTGGTCTATTAGACTTAACTAATTACATTACAGCTGAAAAGATGCCAAACTTATATGCATATTTAGAAGCTAATCCAGCTATTAAGAAGGCTATTACAACAAGTGGAAAGATTTATTATGCTCCATATCTAGATGGAGATAATGAAGTTGAAAAGACATTTATCATTGATACAACAATGGTAAGAAAAGTATTAGAAGATGCTGCTAATGGTGATGAAGCTATAAGTGGAGCTAACGCTGCAGCAAATACCTTACAAGGTGTTAAATATACACCATTTATTACAACAGAATCTGCAAAGGTTACTATTCTTGAGAATGGTGAGGCAGTAGAAAAGGATGTTAATGCTGTTGAAAATATTATTGCACAGCAAAATACAATCCTTAATGAAGGTGCAACAGGTAAACAATTAGCAGAACAGTTAGTAACATATATCAAAGCTAAGTATCCATTCTATGGTGATGATGTATGGGAATTATATGTAGGTGAAAAAGCTGCATATAATACTGATGAATTAGTTGCTTTAATGAGAGTTATTAAAGCTAATCCAGCATTATTAACTGGTGATGCTAATGCTGAAATTGAAGTATTCATTCCTCGTGGTGAATCTTCTGAATCAGTTGAAAGTGTACTTGATTTATTACAATTATTTGGTGTTCAAGGTGTAGATGCTGAAAATGGTAATTTCTATTTTGCAGCTGACGGAACATTAAATGCTTTAGAAACAACTACTGCATCATATCAAGCATTAGATATTTTATCTGCTTTATATGATGAAGGCTTAATTTTAGAAAGCTTCTACCATTCTGAAGCTACACGTCAATCTAATCGTTACTTAGATCAATATTTCAAGAAGACAGCTACTCAAAATTATTATGGCTTCATGATGTATGATGATGCTTCAATCGTTACAACAGCTAATGATGAATATGAAGGTATCGGTACAGTTAGAGAAGGTGAAGAGATTAAAGGAATTTATTCAATTTTACCTCCTAGAACATATTGGTCTACAACAGCTAATACAGCACTTAATGACTTAACTTCTACAGAAGGAAAAGAATTAGTTCGTTATTATGAATCTAATAGATCATTACAAACTACTTCATGGGCAATTCCTGCTGTATCAGATAATATTGATGGTGCCTTAAGAATTATGGACTTTATGTATTCAGATTTAGGTCAACTAATTCAAAACTATGGTCCTGAAGCTTATTGGCAATCAGATAAAGAGCAAGACGAAAATACTCCAATTAAAGTAATTGATAATATGACTCCAAATAATGAGTTAAATGCTGTTATCTCTTATATGACTAAACTTGAATTAGTATCTTCTAATTTAGATTTCTGGAGCTTTATGAGAGGTTACATTGGTGCAACTCATGGTGTTGGTCATGTTCGTTTAAGTGGTGTAAATTTACAAGCTACAAATTATTATGGGCGTACTGGTCTAAATAACGTTCAAATGGCTATTACAAAGGGTGTAGTAAAACATGCATCTAACCAAGAAGCATATACTTGGAATGTATCAGTTCCTACTCAATTCTCTACATCAGTTTCTGATGATAAGAATCAATGGGATGGTATTTCAGGCTTCTGGGCAGCTAATAAGCTAAATAAGAACGAAGGTTGGGTAAATGTTATTATTTCTCCAGCTGGAACAGATAAGTCACAAATTGAAATTAGAACTTTAAAGAATGCAAGCAAGATTACATATGATGATATGCTAAAGCAAATTGAAGCATATAACAAGTATTGTTTACGTGAATATGCAAATAGCTTAGGTAAAGATTGTATTCCTGGATATGCAGTCCCTACTTCAGAGTCTAATTAATGTGAAATTTATAATCGGAGGTTAGAAGATGAAAAAATTATTAAAACATATGAAGATTCTTCATTTAATATTTCTGATTTTAGGTGGAGCATTATTAATCTCTGCATTACCATTTAAGACTCAATATAATATGGTTTATATTAATGTTGATTCAACTGGTATTGAGAATGCAGATGGTTCTAAGACAAATGCAAGAGGACAAAATCAGGAAGACTTATTTAAGTATTATGAAGATAAAGGCGTTGACTTCGATAGCAAAGATTCAGTAGAAAATAAATACATTGTTCATGATTTTGAGCAAAACTTGAATAGTGCTAATAATTTAATTCTTTACTTTGGTATTGTTGTTATAGCTTGTGTATTCTTATTATATTTATTCCAAAATAGTAATCGTAAGATTCTATATAAAGGAAATGTATTTATCTCAGTATTAGTTACATTAGGTGTTTTAGTATTTGGTGTAATTGTAATGCTAAAGATCTTTGGTTTAATGGGAGATTTAGCAGCACATCAACAACTATATAGTACGGTAGCTTTATTACAAGATGGTACAACAAAGGCGGATTTCTTAGCAAATCCAGCTAATTTTGATTTAACAACATATGTAAATTCATTAACTTTAGTACTATATATGATTGGTATTATTGTTGTTATGGTTTACTCCTTGTTCTTAATGATCTTAACATTCTCTAAGTTCAAGAGAACTAAGGAAAGAAGAATGGAAATTATAAGTAAGGCGGTAGAGAACAATGATTAATGAATTGGAAAAGAAATCATCATTTAATGCGATGTCCGATTTGGAAATCACCAAGAATTCCGTCGAGATGTTACGTTATAGAAATAATACATTAGCGTATGCATTAGGTTTATGTGGTGTAGCAGCAAGTTTGTTTGCAGCATTCATTTGTATGAATAGTATGAACCCATCAAACTTTTCTGTAATTTTCAAAATTATTTTAAATGTATTTATCCTATTATTTGGATTCTTATGCTGTGAGAAAGCAAAAACATATCAAGTTAGAGGTTCATTCTATTTGATAGGCCTTGGTGTCATTTGCTTACTTCGTATTTTATGGATCCCATTACAACTAATAACTAAATATAATGATTGGTTAGCAGCTACTGAAGCTGGAGATATTGCAGCTCAACAAACAGCAGAGCAATTCTTAGGTGCAACAGTTGTTAATTCAAACCAAGTAGCATGGTTACCTAATGGTGGCGATGTTAGAGGATTTATCGCAATTGGACTTTTAGTTCTTGCTGGAATCTTCATGATAGTTGGTGGTGTTTTAGGATTTATGAAGGCCAAAAAATTAGCTGCATACTTAGACAGCTTAAAGGAAACAAAGTAAGGAGGTATCGAACACATGGCAGCAGAAGTTATATTAAAGGACGTCAACAAGGTTTATCCAAATGGCTTCCACGCAGTATATGATTTTAATATCGAGATTCAGAAGGGTGAATTTATTGTACTAGCGGGTCCTTCTGGATGTGGAAAATCCACAACATTACGTATGATTGCTGGTTTAGAAGAAATTTCTTCTGGTGATCTTACTATTAATAATAAGAAAATGAACAATGTCGCTCCATCTGATAGAGATATCGCGATGGTATTCCAAAATTATGCATTATATGGTCATATGACTGTATATCATAACATGGCATTCTCATTAACAATTCGTAAAATGGATCCTGTTGAAATTCATGCAAGAGTTATGAAGGCAGCAGATATCCTAGGTTTAGTTCCTTATCTAAATAGAAAACCTAAACAATTATCAGGTGGTCAACGCCAGAGAGTTGCCTTAGGTAGAGCTATAGTTCGTAACCCTGTAGTATTCTTACTAGATGAACCATTATCTAACCTAGATGCTAAATTAAGAGGTTCAATGAGAAAGGAATTAATGCAATTACATGAACGTTTAAATACAACATTCATTTATGTAACACATGACCAAGTTGAAGCTTTAACATTAGCTACACGTATCGTAGTTATGAAAGATGGTTATGTAAAACAAGTTGCATCTCCTAAGGAAATGTTTGATAAGCCAGAAGATCTATTCGTTGCTGGTTTCATCGGAACACCTCCTATGAATATTGTAGATGGTACAATTGATCCTGAACTTGAGTATTTCACTCATGAAGCTACTGGTGTTAAACTTAAATTAACAGAACATCAATCTGAAATTTTAGGTTCTTATGCTGGTAAGGCAGTTAAATTTGCCATCCGTCCTGAATATGTATATATTGATGAAAAGAGCTTAGCTAAGTTCAAAGAATCATCTGTACATATGTCTATTGATTACACAGAATATTTAGGTGCATATAATTTAATTTATGCAAGATTTGGTGAAGATCAATTTATCGCTAAGGTATCTGATAGAAGCCAAATTGAAGCTACAGAATTAGATTTCGCATTTGATATGGAAAAAGCACATTTCTTTGACGTAGAAACAACAAAGAGAATTCGTTAGTTAGGAGGTACTTGTTATATGGATCAAAGTAGATATGAAGAAGTACCTAAGAAAGAAAGTAAAATAGGTAAGGCTTTTAAGAATTTTGGTACATACCTTAAGTTAATTTTCAAGACACAAGTAGAAAGCTTTAAATATAATAAAATGAAGCTTCCTGGACTTATGCTTGCTATTGGGGGTATTATCATTGGTTTATTCTTAAGTGCTCATGCTGCAACTATTAAGCAATTAACATTTACAGTGTCAACTTTTGATACAACGACTGATGGTGCTTATACAGTTATTACTAAGTCAACTGGTTTATTAGAAGGTATGCCTTATGACTATACTGGTATTGTTATTTTCGTATTAATGCTACTTGGTATTTTAAATATCTTTATCGCATTAAATGTAAGTAATAAACAAAACCTTGGCTCAGTAGTTTCTGCAACAATTATTACTTTAGTAATGATTGGTTTAAGCATTGCATATATTTATGCAGTTATGTATTTTAAATCTTCAGTAGATGGTGGAGCAATTAAGCTTGATTTAGAAGCTGGTTATAAAACTAATTTCTTAGCTAACTATATGACATCAATTGTTGTTATTGTCATTGCTGATGTATTATCTTTATTAGCATGTGTATTAGGATTTATTCACTATAACCGTGCTTATGAAAAAGGTAGCGATAGATAATTATGAAGAAAAAAAGAACCGAACAAAATGAGGAAATTGATGATATTAATCCTTATCAAGTGGATAAATTATCAAAGATTCCTACAGGATTAATCTTGACATTTTTGAAGTTCTGGGCAGCTGCGGCTGCCGTTTTCTTCATTTTAGTCGGAGGTATAGACTTAGGTTTAAACTTCTCAAGACCGGCTGCGGATGCATATGCTGAAATGGCTAGAACTATTGTTGGTTTAATTTTAGTATCATTATTTTTAGCAATATTATTAAATTATGGTATTAAACATGTTTGTCATTTAATGCATAATAGAAGAAATAATGCTAAAAAATGGATGGTATTGAATATTAAAGGATTTTTAGCCTTTTTAGCTTATTTAGTGTATTGTCTAGTAACAATGACTATAGTATTCTTAATAGTCGCATTTATGGGCAAATATCACTTAATTCCAAGCCTTTTAGAAAACAATGGCTTAGGTATAGAACCATTTTTAACAGGTGCTATATTTATTGTTGTTGATGGAGCTATTCTTTTTACAAAGAACATGATTATAAAATTATATAAGGTTTTGAGATATAGAAGATTAATCAGTCAAGACTAAAAGAATGGATGCGAAGGCATCCATTTTTTTAATTTTATTATTAATAATAAAAAACGTTTTCTTTTAACTATAATGTCAATATTTTTATGATATAATCAAATAGTAATATGTAAAAATCTATAAGAAGGGGTTGAATCATGAAAATATCAATTGGTTGTGATCATTCTGCTTTAGAATTAAAGAATTATTTATGTGAATATTTAAAAGGCTTAGGACATGAAGTAATTGATAGAGGAACATATACTAAGGATTCTTGTGACTATACTGATTTTGGTTATAAGGTTGCTAAAGATGTTTCTAATCATACTGTAGACAAAGGTATTGTTATTTGCTTTACTGGTATTGGTATGTCTATTATTGCTAATAAGGTTAAAGGTGTTAGATGTGCTCTTGTTGGTAGTAAAGATGCCGCTGAATTAACTAGATTACATAATGATTCTAATGTTCTTGCATTAAGTGCTAAATATACTGGTATGGTACTTGCAAAAGAAATTGTTGATGTATGGTTAAATACTGAATTTTCTCATAATGAAAGACATCAAAGAAGAATTGATAAGATTACAAAATATGAGGGAGAAGAATAATATGAATGTAAATATTTTAAATCATTCTATGATTAAACATAAACTTACGAATATAAGAAGAACTGAAACTAATACAAAAGATTTTTATCAAAATGTTAATGAAATTGCTGGTTTAATGGCATATGAGATTTCAAGAGATTTCCCACTTAGACCAGTTGAGATTAACACACCAATTTGTAAGACTGTTCAATATGAGCTTGCAAATGACGTAGTAATTGTTCCAATCCTTCGTGCAGGATTAGGAATGGTTGATGGAATTCGTTCTATGATTCCAACTGCTAAAGTAGGTTTTATTGGCTTATATCGTGATGAAAAGACTTTAATACCTCATGAATATTATGCGAAATTCCCTGAAACTATTAAGGATTCTATTGTTTTATTAGTAGATCCTATGTTAGCTACAGGTGGTTCAGCTTCAGCAGCAATTACTATGTTAAAGAAAAGAGGCTGTAAGGATATTCGTTATGTAGGTCTTGTTGGAGCTCCTGAGGGCGTAAGATTATTACAAAAGGATCATCCTGATGTTCCAATTTATTTAGCTGCATTAGATGAGAAGCTAAATGAAAATGGTTATATTGTTCCAGGTCTTGGTGATTGTGGAGACCGTTTATTCGGAACTAGATAATGAAAATAAGTAAACTAGCTACAACATATTCATTAGCAACCCAAGGAATATTTTCTATGGTTTGCTTCCTAGCTTTAGGATATTTTATCGGTTGGTTAATTGATAAAGATTCTCCACTTAAAGCAATTTTGGCTGTAGTAGGGGTTATAATAGGCTTATTTATATTTGTTTCTAATCTTTTATATCTTTTAAAAGAAGATGAAAAAGAAAGAAAAAAAGATAAATTAGAGGTGCCTAATGACAAGAAAGACTAGGTTTTATTATCTATTCTTTGTAGGAATTGGAATTTCCTTAATATCTTTAATATTAGGCTTATTTAATCTATTATGGTGGTATTTTGTAGTAGGTGGATTGTTAGGAGTTTTATTGCATCTTTTGATGGAGTATCAAAATAGAAGATTTTATAATATCGTTAAAGATAGATTCTTAAAAGAATATTTTGCTCCTAGAAAAGATACAATATTATGGTATGTTTTAAGATTTGTAATTATAAGTTTAGTTTTTGTTCTTATCGTTTTTTTAACAACAAAATATTATCAAGATAGATTACTTGAAGTATCAATATTATTTTTATCAGCATATGTAGCTGTTAAAATTACATTTATTATAGTAGTTTATCTAGAAGGAAGAAGGTGAGCATGTGGATTGGAGTAATTTAAAGGATTATACGATTAAAGGACCAGTTATGTCTACTTTGATTATATGTGGTGCTTTAATAATATTCTTCTTTATTCTATTTTTTATTTTAAGAAAGATAGATCCATTAAAGAAAACACCACTGTGGTTAGTACCATTTATTTGGCTAGTCGATATGATGAATAACTTTGTAAAGGTTAATATAGGAAAAAGGTGGAAAGCATATGCACCATGGTTTTTAACATTAACAATCTTTATATTCTTTGCGAATACATCATCTGTTTATTTGTTAGAGAACCCTACATCCTATGTTGTAGTTACATTCGCATTAGCCTTATGTACATTTATAATAATTCAAGCAACAGGTATTATATCTTTAGGACCTTTAGGTTATTTAAAGAGCTTTACTGATCCAATGCCTGTTATGACACCAATGAATATAGTATCAGAATTCACACTTCCTATATCTTTATCTTTAAGATTATTTGGTAATGTAATATCTGGTGTTTGTGTGTCAATATTAATTAAGAAGATGGCTGAATGGTTTGCAATACCAATTATGCCATTCATCAATTTGTTATTTGATATAGCATTCAGTCTAATTCAAGTAGCAGTATTCGTTATTCTGTCTGTTATCTTTACTTCTATGAAGATTAAAGATGAAGAAAAAATATATTCAAAATAAGAGGAGAAAAATAAAATGGATTTCATGACAATTTTAACAAATGTATTAACTGCTTTAATGGAAGTCGGTGACGGCTTAAAATATATTGGTGCTGGTTTAGCCGTATTTACAGGTTTTGCTGCAGCTATTGGTGAAGGTAATGTTGCTGCACACGCTGTAGATGCAATGGCTCGTCAACCAGAAATGGCTGGTAACATTCGTACAACAATGTTAATCGGTCAAGCAGTATCTGAAACAACTGGTTTATATGGTTTGATTATTGCATTCCTAATCGTTTTCCAAACTAAATAAGATTTAAAGAAAGGGTACTACATTTTGTAGTTGGGTAAAAATTATGTTTTTAGGTCTAACAGAAGCAATGACTGAAATAACCGCTGCTATTACTAGCGGATTAGGTCCTATCTACTTAGTTAATAATCCTAAGGAATTGTTATCATCATTACCAGGTACATTGGTGGATTTAGTTATTCAGATTTGTGCGACATTTATATTATTTATTGCGGTCCTTGTATTCTTTTGGAAGCCTATTACTAAAATATTAGAGGCAAGAAGAGAAGCAATAGATAAAGAATTAATTGAAGCGGAGGCTGCTAAAGCTAATGCTATATTAGTTGAAGATGAATTAAGAAAAACCTTAGATGAAGCGAAAGAGAAAGTAAAAGAAATGCTAGATCAAGCTGTAAAGGATGCTAACGTTAAGAAAGAAGAAATTATTGCTTCTGCCAAAGAAGAGGCTAAACGTCGTTTAGAGAATTTAGAGTTTGAATTAGAACAAGAAAAGAAAAATATGGAATCTAGCATTAAAAAAGAAATTGTGGATATTGCCTTTGCTGCAGCAGAAAAGATAGTTCAAAAAGAAATTGATCAAAAGAAGTATCTTGATGTTGTAGATGATATCTTAAAAGGAGGCAATTAAGCGTGGTTGAACAAGAATACGCAAAAGCCTTATATGAGATATCTTTAGAAGAAAACAAGACTAAAGAATTTAAAGAGTATTTTAATGCTATTAAGGATACATTAGAGGATGATTTCTTAACTCTAATTGCATCTCCTGCAATTATTAAAGAAGAAAAAAAGAAAATGGTAGCTAATATATATCATTCTTTTGATGAAACTTTTATTAACTTTCTATATGTTTTAATAGATCATAATAGATTTAATATGATTGTGGCTATTAGTAAACAATATGATAAATTAATTCTAGAACATGAAAATATATTACAAGTTAGAATTTTATCAGCTGAGCCACTAACAAAAGCTCAATTAGAAAAATATAAGAGCACATTAGAAGTTAAATATGGCAAGACCATTGAAATTATTAATAAAGTAAAACCTGAGCTTATTGGAGGCATTACAGTTATAGTTAATGGGGAAGCCCTAGATGTATCTGTACTTCATGCCTTAAATATGCTTAAAGAATCTATATAGGAGGGAAACATGGCAAATATTAATTTATCAGAAATTTCTGGCTTAATTAAAGAACAAATTAAAGCTTATAAGCAAGATATTCAAACTGAGAATGTTGGACATGTTGTTCAGGTTGGTGATGGTATTGCTTTGGTACATGGCTTACAAAAGGCAATGTCAAGTGAACTATTAGTATTCCCTAATGATGTATATGGTATGGTTCAAAATCTAGAAGAAGATACAGTTGGTGTAATCCTATTAGGTGAATCATATAAAATAAAAGAAGGGGATTTAGTAAAAACAACAGGTAGAATTCTTGAAGTACCTGTTGGTGAAGACTTTATTGGACGTGTTATTAATCCATTAGGACAACCACTTGATGGATTAGGACCTATTTTGGCTAAAACAAGCCGTCCAATTGAAATGAAGGCTACTGGTGTAATGGATAGACAAAGTGTTTGTGAGCCATTACAAACAGGTATTAAGGTATTGGATGCATTAGTACCAATTGGTAGAGGACAAAGAGAGTTAATCATTGGTGACCGTCAAACTGGTAAAACATCAATTGCGGTTGATACTATCTTAAATCAAAAAGATCAAGATGTTATTTGTATTTATGTAGCTATTGGTCAAAAAGAATCTACAGTATCTAATGTATATGAAACATTAAAGGCTAATGATGCGATGAAGTATTCTATTATTGTTTCTGCATCTGCATCTAATCCGGCTCCAATGCTATATTTAGCTCCATATTCTGGTGTTACATTAGCTGAATATTTTATGTTCCAAGGTAAAGATGTATTAATTATTTATGATGATTTATCTAAGCACGCAGTTGCTTATCGTGAAATGTCATTATTATTACATAGACCACCAGGAAGAGAAGCATTCCCTGGTGATGTATTCTACTTACATTCAAGATTACTTGAAAGAGCAGCTAAGTTAAATGATGAATTAGGTGGAGGTTCTATTACAGCACTACCTATTATTGAAACTCAAGCTGGTGATATTTCAGCATATATTCCAACTAACGTAATTTCTATTACAGATGGACAGATTTTCTTACAATCTGATTATTTCTATAAAGGAATTCGTCCAGCTATTAATGCCGGTCTATCTGTATCTCGTGTTGGTGGTGCCGCTCAAACTAAGGCTGTTAAAAAGGTTTCTGGTACACTAAGACTTGACTTAGCATCTTACCATGAACTTGAATCATTTACTCAGTTTGGTTCTGATCTAGATGCTGTTACAAAGGCTAAGCTAGATAGAGGTAAGAGAACTCAAGAGGTTTTAAAGCAAGACCTACATAAGACTTTAAAGATGGAAGAAGAAGCAATGATTTTATATGCATTAACTCATGGCTTCTTAGACAATATTAAAGTAGAAGATTTAGCTGATTATGAGGAATCTTTATATTTAGATATGAGAACTTCTAAAGAAGGTATGGCTTTAGCTGAAACATTACGTTTAACTAAGACATTACCAGATCAAGCTAAGATGGATAATTATTTAACAGAATTTAATAAGAAATTCATGTAAGGGTGTGGTAATTATGGCAAACTCTTTACGTGAAGTTAAAATTAAAATAAATTCTACAAAGAGTACAGCTCAAATTACAAAGGCAATGCATACTGTATCTAAAACTAAAGTTAAGAAGGCAGAGCGTACATATAAGTCTTATAAGGACTTTATGGCTCGTATTAAAGATGTAGTTGAGGATGTTGTCTTTAAGGAAGAAGATGTTTCTCATCCACTGTTAGAGGAAAGAGAAGTATTAAAAACAGCTTACTTTATTATTACATCAGATAGAGGCTTAGCTGGTCCTTATAATGCATCTGTAGAGAAAGCATTAGAACAAAGGATTAAGGAATGTCATAAATCTAATGATGAATTTATTACAGCCTCTGTTGGTAAAAAAGGTTATTATTTCTTAAAGAAAAAAGGTTATACCCTTTTAAAGGATGAGCCTACTTATGTAAGAGATGATGTATTATTTGTAGATATAGCTCCTCTTGCGAAAGCATTTGTGGATTTATATTTAGATAAAGAAATTGACAAATTGGTTATTGTTTATAATCATTATGTTAATAGTATTACTCAAGAGGTTTTGTTTGAAGAACTTCTTCCTATTAAAAAGATAGAGAAGAATGAAAAAACAACTGATTTTGTATTTGAAACAGGTATTGAAAAAACATTGGATTTAATTTTACCAATGTATGTTCAAGATATTGTTTATGGTATTATTTTGGATGCTAAAACAGCTGAGCATTCAGCTAGAATGAATGCAATGAAGAATGCTACAGATAATGCTGAAGAAATTATTGCAAAATTACAGTTAATGTATAATAGAGCACGTCAAAGTGTTGTTACTAATGAGTTAATTGACATTGTTGGCGGTGCAAATCAAGTAGGAGGCGATAATTAATGTTTGGAAGTATTGTTGAAGTAAAAGGTCCAGTAGTAGACGTATTATTCGAAAAAGGCCATTTACCTAGTATTAATGAAGCATTAACTATTGATGTAAATAAAGAAGAAAACAATGGCATTGGTATTCACTTAACCATTGAAGTTGCCCTACATATTGGAAATAATAAGGTTCGTTGTATTGCGATGGATTCCACTGATGGTTTGGCTCGTGGGATGAAGGTTTTTGCTACAGGTAGTCCAATTACAGTACCTGTTGGTGAAAAGACTTTAGGTAGAGTATTTAATGTACTTGGTGAGCCTATTGATAGAAAAGGTGAAATCAAAGATACAAAGAGAATGCCTATTCATAGAGAAGCTCCAAAACTAGAAGAATTATCTAGTAATGTTGAAATCTTTGAAACTGGTATTAAAGTAATCGATTTATTAGCTCCATATATTAAAGGTGGTAAGATTGGTTTATTTGGTGGTGCCGGTGTAGGTAAAACTGTATTAATTCAGGAATTAATTCATAACGTTGCCCAAGAACATGGTGGTATTTCTGTATTTGCTGGTGTAGGTGAAAGAACACGTGAAGGTAATGATTTATATCATGAAATGACAGAATCTGGAGTTATCTCTAAAACATCAATGGTCTTTGGACAAATGAATGAACCACCAGGAGCTCGTATGAGAGTTGCATTAACTGGTTTAACTATGGCAGAACATTTCCGTGATGAAGAACATCAAGATGTATTATTATTTATTGATAATATTTTCCGTTTCACTCAGGCCGGTTCTGAGGTTAGTGCCTTACTTGGTCGTGTACCTAGTGCCGTTGGTTACCAACCAACACTTGCTACTGAAATGGGTAAGCTACAAGAACGTATTACTTCAACTAAGGATGGATCTATTACATCAATTCAAGCAGTATATGTTCCAGCCGACGACTATACAGACCCAGCTCCAGCTACAACATTCACCCATCTAGATGCAACAACAAATCTATCTCGTAAGTTAGCAGAAGAAGGTATTTATCCAGCCGTAGATCCACTAGCTTCTACATCAAGAGCATTACAACCTTCAGTTGTTGGTGAAGAACATTATGAAGTAGCAAGACGTGTTCAACAAATAATTCAAAGATATAATGAATTACTAGACATTATTGCTATTTTAGGTATGGATGAATTATCTGATGAGGATAAACTTGTAGTACTACGTGCAAGACGTATTAAGTTATTCTTATCTCAAAATACATTCATTGGTGGACAATTCACTGGTATTCCTGGTGTATATGTTAAAGTTTCTGATACTGTAAGAGGCTTTAAAGAAATACTAGATGGCTTACATGATGACTTACCAGAAGAAGCATTCCGTATGGTTGGTACTATTGAGGATGCTATTAAAAAGGCAAAGGAATTAACTAAATAATGAAGATAGTTGTTTCTACTCATCAAGGCGTTTTATACAATGAAGAAATAGATTATGTAGTTGTACATAGTGATGTTGATGGTGAATATGCAGTTATGAAAGATCATGTTCCTGTTATGAGCGTTATGGATACAGGTTATGTAAAGCTTGTAAAAGGAAATGATGAATTCTTTGTAGTATTACAAAGTGCAATCTTTGAATATAAAGATAATTTAGCTCAAGTATTAGTTCAAGAAGCAATGATAGGAAAAACTTATGAAACTGCTAAAGAACATTTACTTGAAGCTAGAAAAGAAAGATTAGAAAAGAATAAAAAGGAATCTGTTGATTTCACACAAAAAGAAAAAGAATTAAGAGAAAATATTAAGAAATCTGGAGCCGGTAGTCTATGATATTAGAGATTAGCTGGTATAACCTAACATATTCTTTAGTATTTGCTGTTATATTCGTATTAGCTTATTTTGTGGTGTTATCTTCTAATTTTGAAAAAATATTTAAACAAGGTCAAATATGGGCTATTAGAATTGGACAGGTTCTATTAGCTATGGTAATAGCTTATTTAGTCACCCAAGGTATTATGGCCTTAGTTTCAATGACACAGTTTAATATTTAATTGAAAACCTCTAGAAATAGAGGTTTTTTCAATTTTTTGCACTTTCAAGTTTACATTTATTGAATAATGTTGTTATTGAAGTTAAAATAAAAGTTAGATATTTACGTTAAAAAAAGGAGATTTATATGGGATTTTTTACTAAGAAAAAGGATGAGCCTGAAAAACCTGAAGTAAAAAGAAAAACCGGAATTTTTGGTATTTTAAGAAATGACAGTGATACTAAAAATGATAATTCAGATCAAAAAGGCAATAGTCAACTAACACAAAATAGAGTTAATCAAACTAGTCAAAGACAACCGCAACCAAGTAATTATAGACAAGCAGAAGCTAACAACAATAATAATAGGCCTATTATTACTGAAGAAGAAAAAAGAGAAATTAGAGAAGGCTTTACTAATATGAAAAAGGAGATTGATGAAAATCCTGAAGCAAAAGAAGCCTTTAGTGCCTTGGGTGCTTTGTTTGGTCAAGCTGCAAGAGGCTTTGCTAATATGGTTAATGAAGCCCAAAAAGATAACTTGCAACAACAACAAAGACAGGATAGACTTCAACAAAATAATAATTTTGTTAATACAGATTCTAATGAATATAAGAAGGGCTATCAAGATGGATATCAAGTTGGATACCAAGAAGGTGTTAATAAAAGTAATGAAAAAGCACAACAATCTAGTAATGATTCCATTCGTAGTGGTTCATTACGTGCTGGTATTGCAGCTAGTATTGCTGTTGGATTAGATAGAGAAACTAATAATCTAGGAGCAAGATTACGCGATGATAGAAATATGATAAATACTAAAAATATAGCGGTAGTTGAAACTGCTAAAACTATAGATTGGGAAAAAATTACTCGTGAGCCTTATGAGGCTATCTCTTATGATTTCGATCTAGATCCTAAAATTATTTCTTATTTGTTTAGTTTGGATGGTACCCCTTATACTGATGAAGCACCAAAGCAAAGTGTTAGAGATATCATAAAGCAAAGAACAACTACAATAAATCTAAATCAAAGAGCAACTAGAGGGATAGAATCTAGAGTGGCTTCTTCTATAAAACAATTAAAGCCAGTTGGTAGTATGGCTATGAATATTAATGCAAGTGATCTTTCAAAGTATGCTACAAAAAATAAAATAGTTGTTGCAACATCGGATGCAAAAGAAGAAGAGAAAAAAGAAGTAGAAAACTATGGTGAACCTACAGTTAAACAATGGGATAATCCTGAAAACCCATTTATGGCAAATGATACATTAGAAACATGGTTTAAGAATTATTTTGAAATAGATGATGCAAGTGAATATAGAGGCTATTTTGTCGATATTAAGGGAGGTAAAATATGAAAAGTAAATCACATATTTTTATGGCGAATTTATTAAGAGAAGCCATAATCCCTAATGGTAGAGTAACAATCGATGGAACTGTTTATAGAGTACCAAGAGAAATGGTTGAGGCTATAGGATTATATCCTAATTATTATAGAGCAGGTGCGGTAGGACCAGACTTTTTCCCAGATATGTTCTTTGGTCAAGCAAGAATTCATCCAGAACAATCAGGTCGTGTTTTAAAACGTATGCAAGATGTTTTAAAAAGATATAATAGAAGTTCAAAAGATTATTATCCTGCTTATGCTTTCTATTTAGGCTATTTAACTCACTACGCAACAGATTTATTTGGTCATGAAGATGTTAATCATTATGCTTTAGGCGTATTCCCTGATATTGGAGGTTTGGTTGAGAAGCTTTTAAATGGTCAATTAAAAGAGGCTTATGCTGATATATCAATTATGGTAAGACATATAATGGTTGAAAGTTATATGGATAATAAAGTACCTGAGGATGAAAATTTAGATATTGAAGTACCTTTTGATTTTCTTAGGAAATGTTTTTGTACAGCTGAAGCCTATGAATGGCTACCTAAAGATTTAGATGGTGGTGGTGTTACTTCTTTTAACGTATTACCATATTTATTAAAAGAATATAAAGAAGCACTATATAACCAAGGTGGGACAAGAGGAATTGAAAAAAGAGAAGAATATATTAATGGTTGGCTAAATCTATGGGCAACTTTTACAAAGATTGATATTGAATCAGGCCTAAAAGATGCATATACAGCCTGTGAAGAACCATTTATTCATTTAATTATTAATTATGTTCTTGCAGCTTTAGGTAAGAAACAAGGAACATATGATTTCATTGAAACAGCGTTACATGTTTTAGGCTTTATTAACGATATTGTAAATACAATTATGACTCTTGGATTAAATAAAGCTGTAAGTGCTGCTGGTGATGCAATTGGTGAAAAAATAAAAGAAGTTATTATTGAAAAAATATTAACTGAAATAGTTAAAGCATTAGGTGGTAAGGAAGAAAATTACGAAGACATTGATGCTTGTATGGATTATATAAAGAGTCTATATGATATACCTCAAATACTACTAGATGATGACACATTCTTTGAACTACATAATAAGAAAGCCCAAAAATTATCTAAAGAAGATGACGATTTTAAAGATTATTGTTTAAGAAATAAGATTCCTTCAGGTAAAGCTACATTTAGTCAATACTTAGATTTTAAATGGGGTAATTATGGTAAAGATAGAACTATTGAAGGACAAAAATATTTAGAGTTTAAAAGATGTTTAAAAATGGGACTTCTTTGTATGATTGGAGCCAATAATTTAAATAGATTATTCTACGATATTACAGGAGATAATAAACATATATTTGAAGGTGTAAATAGAGAATTTGGTGTTTACCGTATATGCGTAGATATAACTGTTAGTAATAAAAGTTGTTCTGGTACTGATGATAATGTTTATCTAGAAATTGGATCTGAAGGTCATATGGGTAAATATAAATTAGATCATGGTGGAGTTAATGATTTTGAAAATAGCGATCAAAGAACATATGAAATATATTTAACTTCATTTTTACCTTTTAATAAAATTACTAAGGTTAGATTAAGAAAAGAAAGTGACGATGACTTATATTTAGCACAAAGCTTTGTTAAAGATATGGATACTGGTATATTAATTGCTAGGGGTGGGTCAATGGATTTTACTCCTAAAAAGAATGTTTATGATTTGGCCGTTACTAGCAATTTAGATAAAATAGCTAGAGATGTTGATGAAAATGGCAATGATTTTGTTGGTGGTGTATATGTTGCATTTAAAGCTGATTCTACAGTTATAAATAGAGAAATCGCCATATTGGGTTATAACGATATGGGTAACGCAACTGGTGTTTCATTTTTATCTTCTTTTTCCATGCCAGCAGCTATGGCAGGAGCCTTTATTACAAGAATTCTACCAAGTGATATGGGAGTTGTTTATATACCTCTTTATGTTAGACTTTCTGATATTTCTAAATTTACAATATCTTTAACAGGTGATAGATCACTTCAAGATGTATTTATTTATAATGCTGTAGATTTTAGATTACTTGCAAAAATAGATGAATTATCTCCTGGTTCAATGGAGCTTGCTTTAAGATTATATCAATTTCCAAGTTCTGATTATTCATATAGATGTAGGGCTTTTGGTGTAATTATTAAAACTGCTGAATCTGCCTTTTCTGGAACTAATGATGATATTAGTATGGAAGTTTATATGAAAGATGGCACAAAATATGATGCAAAAGATTTAGATACTTATGCATATGATGATTTTGAGGCTGGAGATATTGATATGTATAGTTTCTTAATAGGCGGTGAAATAGATTTAGAAAATGTTAGAGAATTTGTACTACATAAATCATGTAATTCAGATATTGGTGACTGGACAGTCGACTTTGTTTCAATTATAGACTTATTTTATGGAACGCCAATAGCCTATCACAAAATGTCAGGTCCTACTGTAATAGAAGGAGATGGCATAATAAAGATTACTGATGGTTATTGGAAGAGAATAGAAATTAAATAAAATTATAAAAGTCCTAGCAATCAACTAGGACTTTTGTATCTTCTATATAAGTTAAGGCTTCGCCATTAATATTATATTTGTATAAATCTTTTTTAAATTCATCTACCTTATCTTTATCCATAGCTAAGGTTAATATTATATCTGATTGAAAAGATGTATCAATAATTGTAATATAATTAAATACCTTAAGTAATGTATTATAAGCATTATATGATATAGTTAAACAAAATTTAGACTGAAGCTTCATATCACAAAATGAAGCTTTTTTTAATGCTTCAGAAACGGAAGAAGAATAAGCTCTAATTAAACCACCAGAACCAAGTAATATTCCTCCAAAATATCTTGTTGTAATAGCTAAGATATTTGTTAAATTATTTTTCTTTAAAACATCTAGCATTGGAAATCCTGCTGTCTTTTGTGGTTCTCCATCATCTGAGGCTTTTTGTATTTCTTGATTATCACCTAAAATATAGGCATAACAATTATGTTTAGCATCATAATGCTTTTTTCTTATATCTATTAATATTTGATTAATTTCATC
>JAILGR010000243.1 GCA_024696565.1 Acholeplasmatales bacterium
GAATTTAAAAAGAATTATGATAGTTCATTATTTATTAAAATGAAAAAAGATGAATGCTTTTTAAATGGTGAATCATATAATCTATTTTATGAAAGAATAAAAAAAGCATTCATAAATTTATTAAATAAATATAAGAATAAAAAAATCTTAATTGTAACTCACGGTGGTGTAATAACTGTTATATTATCTCTTATTTATGGATATCCATACAATTTTAATTTACAAATAGGTCCTGAGACTGGTTCAATTATTAGATTTTAGATACTAAGTACGATTTTTTACGATTTTTGTTGACAACGTTGTTTTTTTAGTCATAAAATAAAGATGTAAAGAAAAGTTAATACTCTTTAAATAAAGGGGAGTAAGAACCAATTTAGTTGGAATTTGTTCGTCATGACAGTTTCTTTAGAAACTCGGACATCTTTTAAAATCTGAGACTTTTATCCAATGATGGGTAGAGGTCTTTTTTTAAGGAAAGAAGGTGACGAATAGAAAAAATAATTTACTAAATTTGAACCAAAAAATATTTAAAATATATAAAATGAGTAGAGGAGGATTATAAATATGATTTGGGCTATTATTGGCATATCTATTGCCGTAGTATTATTAATTTTATTCTTTATTGTAGGCTTTACTAAAGCTGGTCCAGATGAAGCAATTATGATTTCTGGTGTAGGTAAATCAAAGATCTTAATTGGTAAGGCAGGATTTAGAATTCCATTTATTCAAAGAAAGGATAAGCTTCATTTAAAAGCATTCCAAGTAGATGTTAAAACTGATGAAGCAATCCCAACAAAAGACTATGTAAATATTACTGTTGATGCTGTTGCAAACTTAAAGGTTTCTGATCAACCTGAAGTTTTAAAAAGAGCATTCCAAACATTATTATGTATTTCTGAAAAAGATAGAGTTGCTCAAGTACAACAAGTATTACAAGGTAATTTACGTGAAATTATCGGTACTGTATCTATTGAAGAATTAGTTAGAGATAGACAAAATGTTGCTATTCAAGTAACTAATAACGTAGTACCTGATATGGCTAAGCTTGGTATTGAATTAATTAACTTCAATATCCAAAATTTCAATGATGCTGACAATGTAGTAATTAACTTAGGTGCTGAAAACATTGCAAACATCGCAAAGCAAGCTGCAATTGCAAAAGCAGTAGCTGAAAGAGATGTAACTATTGCTCAATCTGAAGCTAATGAAATTGCTAATAAGGCTAAAGTTGATTCTTCAACTAAGATCTTAACTCAAAATACTGAGTTATCATTAAAGGAATCTGAATTAAAGCAAAAGGCTGATACAGCAAAGGCTGTTGCTGATGCTGCATATTCAATCGAGCAACAAAAGAGACAATCTGAAATCAATATTGCTGAAGTTAACGCTAATATCGCAAAAAGAGAAAGAGAAGTTGACTTAGGTAATAAAGAAGTTGAATTAAAAGAAAAGAGATTAAATGCTGAAGTTAATAAAGTAGCTGATGCCCAAAAATATAAGATTCAAATGGAAGCTGATGCTGAACTTTATTCAAGACAAAAGGCTGCAGAAGCTAAGAAGTTTGAACTTCAACAACAAGCTGAAATGAAAAAGATTGAAGCTGAAGCTGATATGTTTGCTAAAGCTAAGGCTGCTGAAGCATTAAAGATTGAAGCAGAAGCTAAGAAGCAAGCTGCATTAGATGAAGCTTTAGGTATTAAGGCTAAAGGTGAGGCTGAAGCTGAGGCTATCTTAAAGAAAGCAGAAGCTATGAAGCAATATGGTGAAGCTGCAACATTACAATTGATTCTTGAATCTGATGTATTACCAAAGGTTGTTGAGGCATACTCAAAGCCAATGGCAGAAGCATTATCTCATATTGATTCTATTACAATGTATGGTGAGGGTAATACTGCAAAGTTAAATGAAGAAATTACTAAGAATGGTACTCAAATCTTTGCAGGCTTAGAAAAAGCTACAGGCTTAGATATTAAGTCATTATTAGCTGGTTACTTAGGTGGAAAGCTAATTGACAATAATAAAAAAGTTGAAGAAAAGAAATAATATAGTAGCTTTGGGGAGATTTATTCTCCCCTTTTTTAATTATAAGGGTGTTTTTTTAAAATAATTTGTTTATTTGTTATAAGTATACTTGCAGTTTTTTTTACAAAGATTATAATAGTTATGCTTTTTGTTATTAGGAGTAGATTATGTTTAATGTAAAAATGACAGAGGGAAAGGAATGGCAAAAGATATTATTCTTTGCAATACCTATCTTTATATCAAGTTTATTTCAACAATTATATAATTCAGTAGACTCAATAATAGTAGGAAATTTCTTAGGTGATGCATCCCTTGCGGCTGTATCATCATCTGGGAATTTAATATTCTTATTTACTAGTTTCTTTATAGGATGTTTTTCTGGTGCTGGTGTATTAGTATCTAAGTATTTGGGTGAAAAGAATTATATTAGTATGAAAAATGCTATTCATACTGATATAGCTTTTGGTATTATATCAGGATTAATTTTAACTGGTCTTGGTGTATTATTAACCCCACATATTTTAAGGTGGATGAATACAGATCCAGAAGTATTACCAGAATCTATTACATACTTTAGATGGTATTTTATATTAGTAATTGGTGTTGTTTTATATAACTGTTTTTCTGGTATATTACAAGCTATTGGTAATTCTTTAATGCCACTTATCTTTTTAGTTATTTCATCATTAATGAATATAGGTTTAGACTTATTATTTATTGGTGTATTTAATATGGGAGTAGAAGGAGCAAGTATTGCGACTGGTATAAGTCAATTGACTTCAGCATTCTTATGTTTCTTATACTTAATTAGAAAAAATACAATTTACCAAGTTGAAATAAAAAAGATTAGAATTCATTTAGATATGCTAAAGAAAATTCTAATCTATGGAATTCCATCTGGTATCCAGAATTCAGTAATAGGTCTAGCTAATGTTGTAGTACAGTCTAACATCAATACATTTGGTAAAGATGCGATGGCAGGTTGTGGTGTATATGCGAAAGTTGAAGGCTTTGCTTTCTTACCTGTTACTTCATTTACATTATCCTTAACTACATTTACTGGTCAAAATCTTGGGGCTAAAGAATATGATAGAGCCAAAAAGGGAGCTAGATTTGGTATTATTACATCAGTATTACTTGCTGAATCAATTGGTATATTAACATATTTTTTAATGCCTTATTTAGCCAAAATATTTTCCCAAACCGATACAGTAATAGAACTAGCTACTAATCAGTCTAGGACAATATCATTATTTTATTTCTTATTAGCTTTCTCTCACTGTGTTGCGGCAGTCCAAAGAGGGGCAGGTAGAGCGTTTATACCAATGATTATTATGTTATCAGTTTGGTGTATATTTAGAGTTATATATGTTAATGTTTGTATGGCAATAGATCATAATATTAGATTATTATGGTCAGCCTACCCACTTACTTGGGGAATTTCATCTGTTATTTATTTCTTTATTCAGGTTTATGGTAACTGGATTCATGGATTTGAAAAAAGAAATCAATAAATAATAAATAGTATTTTAATTAAATCAATATGTGATATAATTAATATATAGATTAATTTCTATATAAAAATGAGTGGTTTTCACTTTTATATATTGCCTTCTTTGGTGTTACATTTTTTAAATGTTAGAATGGCTATATATTAGTTATGAAAATTATCATCTCATACTTTTTAAAGGGATTATTTTAGTTATTTCGTATTTACCAAAAGAGA
>JAILGR010000247.1 GCA_024696565.1 Acholeplasmatales bacterium
AGTAAAGTAATTAACCTAGTTTGTGCAATTTTATTCTTACTAGGACCTATTGGCTTCGTTCTTGAAATCATTGATTTCATCTTCATTTTCTTAAATGGCAAGCCAACATTTATTGTAGACTAATAATAAAAGAATCCTCATATGAGGATTTTTTTATATATTAGGAAATTGTATATTAAGCTTAATTTTATATCCATAACGACAAAGAGCCTAGGATCACCTAGGCTTTAAAACAAATTCATTCTGGTTAGTATTTCTTATATTTGTTTTTCTTTTTCCAAATATCTAAAGGTACATAATGTGGTTTACCACATTTTGGGCAGTATAGAATTGGGTATTTGTTTCCATCCCAAATTTCTTCAATCATTTCCCAGTCAACATCTTGTTCCTCATAATCACATTTTAAGCATTTTAAATCAATGGTTTCATCATATATTTCTCTTTCAGCAAATTCATAAACTAGAGCCTTTGTCTTATCATCTAGTTTATTTATGTTTTCCTCAATTTTGACTAAAGGTTGACCATAGTCATCAAAGCCTTTGCCTTCCTCATACTCTAAGTCAAAATTCAAATTTTCATATGTATAGAAGAAGATAGCTCTTCTTAGTTTTTCTTCTTTAGTTAATAATCTTTTCTTTGTTTCAAATTCCATAGTTATCCATCCTCCTTAGAATAGCCTACGAAGTAACAAAGGTCAGGAACAATTTCCATTGTAGCTCCGCAGTGACAAAGTAGTGGGTCATATTTATATGATGAAATGAGTCTTACTCTCCAATTTAGATTAGACTTCATTTTGGCAATTTCTTTCCATCTGAAAAGTTTTGGTTGGTGCATTATGTCAAGGGAAGAATGATTAGCATAGAAGCCGTAATATCTAGTTGTATGAACGGCTTTGTTAGGTATATGAACAATTAATTTAGCTATAAAATCAAAAACAGACTCAGTGACATATTGTCTACCAATTTTATCATTTTCATTGATAATGGCATCATCTTCATGTGGGTCGTAATAATAGTATATCATTTTTGTATCTTTATTGTAGGAGATAATTCTAGATTCACTCATCGCAGGATGTCCTGCATATCTACAAACATAGTTTACGATTTTTTTGATTTGATTAGAATTTTTACATTCTTTTTGAGGAGCATGAACATAAAATCCTGATTCATTTTTTTTATATAATTCTTTCTTAATTTTGAAAAACTCATCTAAATCTTTTTGGGTACTATTATTTTTAAGATATTTATACATTCTTTTTAATAATTGATTCATAAAGGATTTTCTTAAAGAATCATAATTAAAATATGAATAAGGCTTTTTCTTTCCATTGTTATCTATAGTGCATTCAGCAATCAAAGTATGGATATGAGGGTTAAATTTTATATCCCTACCAAAAGTATGAAGAGTAGAGATAAAGCCTAAACGTTCATTTCTTTTTCTAGCGGCTTTAGATTTACCTTGAATGAGATAAGTTAATACATCATTAACAGATCCAAACAATTCATCGAATAGGTCCCTATATTTTTGAAAGAACCATCTAAGTTCTTCAGCAATAGTCCAAGTGATATGTCTATGAGGGGCATAGATACAAGTCTTAGATATTTCATTCGCTCTAGCATCTCGATACTTTTTTCCACAAGATACGCAAAATCTAGAATGACAAGATAATCCTCTAACATAAAAGTCGTGACAATTAGGGCACTCATAGAACAAGTAGCCATTGTTGAAGTTTCTACAATTAATCATACTATCAACATTAGTTAAAATAGCTTCTCTTAGAGGAATATTCTTCCTATTACAGTATTCGACAAAGTAACCCCAGTTATCTTTGAAAACTTCCTGAATGGTAATATGATTATTTTCTTTTCTAGCGTAAGTGAGATTATTAAGTTTATTATATTCATTTTCATAAACATCCTGTCCAGCTTTAGCAGCATCTAAAAGGAGATGAGAAAGGTATCCTCTTTTAGCGTGAACATAATAAGGGTTAGATTTAATTTCTAAAGGTAAATAATCAGTTACGATAGAAGCCATAAAATCACCACTATCTATAATACAGGAAAAAAGCCAAAACAAAAAGAGGGCAACGCCCTCTTAGAAGAATGACAGAAAGATTTTTAATCTTTTGGCATTCTATTTTTTATTTTCGATAATTTTCGAAATTACTAAAATTTTTAAATCGATTTACGAAAAAAGTGAAATTTTAATTGTTATTTTTGTTAAAACAAGGTAAAATTAAGGTGATTTTAAAAAAATCAAAGAGGAGACAATTATGAAAAAATACGAAAAGCCAGAAGTAAAAGATGAAGAAGTTGTCTTAGAAGACATTATTGCCGTTTCAAATAAAGGGGAAACAGTAGATGGCGATAGTAAGTCTATTCTAGACCTTGATTGGGAGGATGCGTAATGAAAAAAATTATATTTTTCTTTACATCACTATTATTTATTTTTCCATTCTTTTTGATAAATGCAGAAGCTAATACAATAGACTCTATTAGTATATCTTTAGAACAACAAGAATCTAGCGATATGGAAAAAGTAAGATATATATTAACTATGTCTGATGTGGAAGATTTATCTAGTATATCTAGTATAAAAGTTAATCTATTCTTATATAAATATGGTTCTAAGGCAAAGAAGTCAACAGATAATATTACTAAGGTTTATGATACTGTAACAGGTACAAAAGATAAAATTGATAATACATATTATGCTGTATATACTCTTAATAATGTATTAACTAATTTTGATGGTTATACATTAACTTGTAGTATGGATGTAATAACTTCAACAACTACATTAAGTAGTAATCCTATAAGTTATACAATAAATGATACATCTACTAATGATAAGATTATATCTATGGATGCATCTTCAGTACCATCACTTGAAGCAGCTGGAGTAAAATATTATGATTTTAACTCTAATGAAGAAGATGTATTCCGTATTTTAGCAGATAATGGCTTTAATTATATTCGTGTTCGTATTTGGAATGATCCATATTATACAGATGGCGATAATAAATATGGCTATGGTGGTGGAAATTGTGATTTGGAAAACTGTCTAGCTATAGGTAGAAGAGCTAATAAATATGGAATGAAATTACTTGTAGATTTCCAATATTCTGATTTCTGGGCTGATCCTGGTCAACAATTTTTACCAAAGGCTTGGGTTGGATATACTGATAGTCAAATTGAAGATGCCATTTATGATTTTACTAAGGATTCATTAAATTATTTATTAGATAATGGTATTGAAGTTGGTATGGTCCAAGTAGGAAACGAAACTAATAATACTATGTGTGGTCATTCAGGTGATTCTACAATGGAGGCTGTTTGTAATTTCTTTAATGCAGGTTCTCGTGCCGTTAGAGAAGTATATCCAAATGCCTTAGTTGCAGTTCATTTTGCTAATCCATATAAATCTAGTAATTATACTTGGTATGCATCTGAATTAAATACTTATAATGTTGATTATGATGTATTTGGTTCATCTTATTATCCATATTGGCATGGTACTATGGAAAATATGGCATCATTATTATCAACAATTGCTAGAACATATAATAAGAAAATAATGCTACTTGAAACATCTTATGCTAACTGTGAATTAAACGGAGATGAGGCAAGATCTGATGGTTATGGTAATACAATTTGGACAAAAACATATACAGAAGAAGAAAATTCAGGTACTTGTGATTTAGGATATGACTTTACAGTAGAAGGTCAAAAGAGCCAAATGTTAGAATTGTATGAAACAGTATTTACTGATATTTATAATGGTATTGGTGCAAGCTATTGGGAAGGTTGTTGGATTTCTGTAAATAAGAGTGAATCTACAGATGCAGATACTAAAGAATTAGAAAATGAACCATATTGGGAAGAATATGGCTGTGGTTGGGCTTCTAAATATGCACATTATTACCAATCTAAATATAATTTAGAAAATGGTGGTTGTGTAATTGAAAATGAAGCATTCTTTGATGAAACTGGTCATCCATTTGATTCTCTAACTGCGTTTAAAACAATAAGAGATACAGATTATGCATCAGCAAGTTTAAATACTACTGGAGTTTTAAATGGCGATTTTGAAACACTAGATGGTGAAGGCTATGCTGATTTCTCATATTTTGATATTAATATGACAACAGGTGGTACATATCAATCAAAAACAGATGCTTATTATAGTTCAAGTCATGCCTTAAATTTCTATGGAGAAGCAGCCGATACATGTAATTTTACAATAGAACAAAATGTATCTGGTATATCTGGCTCATATGATTTTTATGGTTATTTAATGGGTGGGGCATATACTAATAGTGAAATTAAAGCTTATGTAACTATTAATGGTGTAACTACTTATGGTAATAATGTATATATGACAGGTTGGTCTACTGATGCAGCTGATTGGGTTAAGGCATCTATAAGCTTTGAATGTGAAGCTACTGATACAGTTATTGTTGGTATTAGTGTTAATTGTCCTGATGCAGGAGCATGGGGTTATTTAGATAATTTAACATTAGAATCAAAAGAAACATCATTTAGTAATGTATTAGATAATGGTGATTTTGAAACTGATTATGCCGCAACTGGTTGGTCATTTGATTCTGATATATTAGGTTCATATCCTGTTGCCGATGATGAAGTAAATTCAACCCATGCTTTAAAATGGTATAGTGCAGAAACTATTGAATTTGATATTTCTCAAGACGTATCTGGCAATTCTGGTTCTTTTACATTCTCTATGGAAATAAGAGGCGGAAGTACTGATACTGCATATGTATATGTAATAATTGATGGTGTAGAATATAAGAGTAGTAATGCATCCTTTAGTACATGGAATCAATTTGAAACATTATCAGTTACATTTAGTCAAACAAGTTCTCAAACTGTAATAGTTGGCCTACATGTAGAAAGTAATACTTCAGGTACTTGGGGTAATGCTGATAACGCAGTATTAAGTATGAATTAATAATTTATTAAAATAGGGGAGCAATCCCCTTTTTTAATAAATTATTAATTCATACTTAATACTGCGTTATCAGCATTACCCCAAGTACCTGAAGTATTACTTTCTACATGTAGGCCAACTATTACAGTTTGAGAACTTGTTTGACTAAATGTAACTGATA
>JAILGR010000251.1 GCA_024696565.1 Acholeplasmatales bacterium
TTGATTGTCCTGTATATAATTTCCAAGAACATAATAGAGATAAAAGTAAAACTATTTTAATTCATCCAGCTAAGGTTATTATTATTGAAGGTATTTTAGCTTTATATGATGAAAAAATAAGAGAATTAGCTGATATTCAAATCTTTGTTGAATCAGATGCTGATATCCGTTTTATTAGAAGATTAAAAAGAGATATGCAAGAAAGAGGAAGAAGTTTAGATAATGTTATTGAACAATATTTAACTACTGTTAAGCCTATGTTTGATGCATATGTTGTTCCTACTAAGAGATTTGCAGATATTATCATTCCAAATGATACTAAGCATGATATTGCAATTGATATTTTATCAACTAAAATTAAGGATTTCTTAAGATAAAAAAAGACCACTACAATTCAATTTGTAGTGGTTTTTCTATGTTATTGAATTTTAACGAATGCCATATAAGCTAAGTAAGCTTCATATACATCTACTTTAGATACAACTTCGTTAGGTGCATGCATTGATAGAACAGGTACACCAGCATCTAATACATTCATACCAGAATTACCCATAATGTAGGCGATAGTACCACCACCACCAACATCTACTTTACCTAATTCAGCAGTTTGGTAGTTTACATTATTTTCATCCATTAATGCTCTAACTTTAGCAATGAATTCAGGGTTAGCATCGTTGCAACCAGATTTACCTCTTGCACCAGTATATTTATTAAATGTAATACCATTTCCTAAATATGCACTATTCTTTGGTTCGAATACTGATGGATATAATGGATCAAATGCAGCAGATACGTCACTTGATAACATATAAGTGTTAGTTAAGGCACGTCTTAACTTTAAATCATTATAATTATCTTGTTTTGCAATTAATTCAGCAATTGTGTTGGCAAAGAATTGAGATTGTGCACCTGTTGCACCAATAGAACCAACCTCTTCCTTATCTACTAAGAAAGCACAAATTGTTCTTGCTTGTGGCTTTGAATCTAAGATAGCTCTTAAAGAAGTATAAGCACAAACTCTATCATCATGACCATAACCAATAATCATTGAACGATCTAAGCCTAAATCTCTTGCAGGACCTGCAGGTACGATTTCAAGTTCAGCTGATACTAAATCTTCTTCCTCAAAATCATATTTTTCTTTTAATAATTTTAAGATATTTGCTTTAACAGGATCTTTTTCAGTATCCTTAAGTGGCATATGACCAACAGTTAAATCTAGGTCTTCACCTTCAATTACTTTTGTACCAGGCTTAGCATTTTTGTCATATGCTAAATGTGGTAATAAATCAGTGATGCAAAGTACTGGATCTTTATCATCTTCACCAATTTCAACTTCAACAGTTACCCCATCTTTTTTACAAACAACACCATGAATAGCTAAGTTTCTTGCAACCCATTGATATTTTACGATTCCACCATAATAGTGAGTATCCATTAGGGCAAAACCATTCTTTTCATAAACTGGATTTTGTTTTACATCAAGTCTTGGTGAATCAATATGAGCGCCTAAAACATTAAGACCATTTTCAATTGGTTCAGTACCAATAACGAAAACACAAATATTCTTTTCTCTATTAGTTACATAAACCTTATCACCTGGTTTAAGTGTATCAAATTCACTTAATTCCTTAAAACCATATTTTTCTGCTAAATTAATAGAATATTCAACAGCTAATCTTTCAGTTTTACAAACTGAGATGAAGTCTTTATATTCTTCATTAAACTTCATTAAATCATCTAAATTGTTTCCTGTATATTTTTCCCAGGCATTTTTTGAATACATAAAATATTACCTCCATACGATTAATTATTATAACACGAAAAACTCTTGTTTTAAACAATAGATTTTTCTTTGTAAAACGATTTGTTTATGATATACTATAAGCGTTAAAATTTAGTAAGTTGGTGATTGTCGTGGATGATAATAAAGAAAGACTTCAAAAGGTTATGGCTGCTTGTGGTTTAGCCTCAAGAAGAAAATGTGAAGAAATCATTTCTTCAGGTAGAGTAAAAGTAAATGGAACTGTTGTTACAGAGCTTGGTACTAAAGTAGGTAAAAAAGATATTATCGAAGTTGATGGAAAGGTATTATCTAAACAAGAACATGTTTATTATGTTATGAATAAGCCTACAGGTTACTTAACTACTGTAAAAGATGATTTAGGAAGAAGAACTGTGATGGATTTAATTGATCCTGAAACAAAGAAAACAAGAATCTTTCCTATTGGTAGATTAGATTATGACACTTCTGGTGTTTTATTATTTACAAATGATGGTGATTTATCTTATCGTTTAACTAAAAGTCAAAAAGAAGTAGAAAAAGAATACCAAGTAAGAGTTGATGGTATTTTAACTCAAGATGCGGTAACTAAATTAATTAAAGGTGTTTTAATTGATGGTGTTATGACTAAGCGTGCTAAAGTTGAAATAATGGATTTAGATAGAAACAATAATTCAAGCTTATTTAAAATTACAATAACAGAGGGTAGAAACCGTCAGGTCAGAAAAATGTGTGAAACAGTAGGCTTTGAGGTTAAAAAACTAAAAAGAGTTTCATTTGGTGGAGTTACTCTTGATGGTTTAAGTGTCGGTGAATATAGACCGCTTAAGCCTCATGAAATCAAGAAATTATATAGCTTGTAGCATTTACAAAATATACTATTTTGTGGTAAAATATTAAAAGTGAGGTTAAGTTTATTATGAAAAACTTTGTTGTTGCAATTGATGGACCAGCAGGAAGCGGAAAATCATCTATATCAAAAATGATTTGTGAAAGATTGCCTTTCACACATATTGATACAGGAGCTATGTATCGTGCTGTTACATTAGAAGCTTTAAGAAGAAAAATAGATGTTGAAGATGAAACTCAGTATTCATTTGTAAATGACATTGAAGTTGTTTACAAAGATGGTAAGGTATACCTAAATGGTGATGATGTATCTGGCTTAATTCGTACTACTGAGGTTACTAATAATGCTTCAGCTGTAGCTAGAGTAAAAATTGTTAGAGAAAAAATGGTTGACTTCCAAAGAGGATGTAGAAATTATGGTAACATCTTAATGGATGGTAGAGATATCGGAACTGTTGTTTTCCCTGATGCAAATTTGAAAATATTTTTAACAGCTACTCCAGAAGAAAGAGCTTTAAGAAGATATAAAGAAAATAAAGCTGCTGGAATGGATGTTAATTATGATACATTACTTGAAGAAATCAAAATTAGAGACTTCAAGGATTCAACAAGAAAGATTGCTCCTTTAAAACAAGCAGAGGATGCAATTTTAATTGATACTACTAATATGACAATGGATGAAGTAACAAATACTATCATCGAAAAGATAAATGAGAGGTTGAAATAAATATGGAAGATTTAATGCAAGAATACGAAGTTAAAAAGACAAAGGTCGGCGAAGTTGTTGAGGGTGAAGTTGTATCTATCATCGATGATAACACTATCGCAGTATTCATTGGGGCCTTTACTGAAGGTATAATGCATTTAGACCATTATACAAAGGAAACTGGTAAGAAGTTTTCTGATTATGTTAAAGTAGGAGATAAGATTAAAGCTACAGTATCTAAAGTTACTGAAGATCATATTTTCTTATCTAGATTAAACCAAATTCAAGATGAAGCTTTTGATGATGTTGAAAAGCTTAAAGAAGATGGTACTGTTATTGAAGTTTTGGTTGTATCTGAAGTTGAAAATAACAAAGGATTCTTATGTAAATATAATGGAATTCAAGCCTTCATGCCAAAGAGCCAAGCAGGAGATGCTAAAGTTTCTACTAAGGTAGCTGTTAAAGTTATTGAAGTTGAAAAGGCAAAGAAGAGAATGGTTGTTTCTCATAAGGTTGTTGAACAAGATGTTTATAAAGAAAATAGAGATAAAGAATATGAAAAGATTAATGAAGGTGACGTACTAAAGGGTAAGATTATCCGTGTAGAAAAGTATGGCGCTTTAGTTAAATTTGAATATATTACTGGTTTACTAAAAGTATCTGATGTATCTCATAACTTCATTGATATTACAAAAGAATTAAATGTTAATGATGAAATTGAAGTTAAGGTTATTTCTAAAGCTAATGGTAAATTAGAATTATCTCGTAAAGCTTTATTAAAATCTGATATTGAATTATTTGCTGAAGCACATAAAGTTGGTGATTCAATTAAAGGTACTGTTACAAATAAACTACCTTCTGGTTTATTAATTGAAGTAGCTCCAAATTTAAAAGGATTATTACATAGATCTGAATTCTCTCATAACCCTAATGATAATTACGCATCTGTAGTCAAAATTGGTGATGAAGTAGAAGTTGCAATTATTGCCCTAGATGTAGCTAATAAGAAGATTTCATTATCTCGTAAGGCTTTAATGGATAATCCTTGGACTAGAGTTGAAGCTAAAGTTGGAGATATTACTGAAGTTACAGTAAATGAAATTGTTGCTAAAGGCTTAAGGGTTACTGCTTTTGGTGTTGATGGATTTATTCCTATTTCTGAAGCATCAACAGAAAGAATTGATGATTTAACTAAATACTTTAATGTAGGCGATAAGGCGGAAGCTGAAGTAATTGAGATTAATCCGAAGGAATGGAAATTAAGATTATCAATTCGTCGTCCATTAAAAGCTAAAGAAAGAGCTGAATATCAAAAATATATGAAGGAAGAAGAAGCTACTACAACTATTGGTGATGTAGCTAGTTTAGATAAGTAAAAATTTAGAAGCGGTGGTGAAACTATGTTACCTAAGGTAGCGATTGTTGGACGCCCTAATGTTGGCAAGTCAACACTATTTAATCGTATTATAGGTGAAAGGTTATCCATTACTGATGATCAACCAGGTGTAACAAGGGATAGAATCTATTCTAAGGCATCTTGGCTTTCAAAGGAATTTTTCTTGATTGATACGGGGGGCATTGAACTTGGAGATGCTCCTTTTTTAACAGAAATAAAAGCACAAGCTGAAATCGCAATGGAAGAGGCTGATGTTATTATTTTTGTGGTTGATTGTAGAAGTGGATTGACAGATAATGATAGCTATATTGCAAAGCTATTATATAGAACTAATAAGCCAGTAATTGTGGCTGTAAATAAAGTAGATGATCAAAAATTTAGAGAAAATATCTATGATTTTTACGCTCTAGGCCTTGGAGATCCAATACCTGTATCTTCAAGCCATGGTATTGGTACTGGTAATTTATTAGATAAAGTATTAGAAGTATTACCAAAAAAGGAAGAAATGGAAAAAGATAATGCTATCCATTTTTGTATGATTGGTCGTCCTAATGTTGGTAAATCTTCATTAACAAATGCTATATTAAATGATAATAGAGTAATAGTATCGCCTATTGAAGGTACTACTAGAGATTCTATTGATACTAGGTTTAAAGCATATGAAAAAGAATATGTTGCTATTGATACTGCAGGTTTAAGAAAAAGAGGAAAGATTTATGAGAATGTTGAAAAATATTCTGTAATTCGTTCTATTGATGCTATTGGTAGATCTGATGTAGTATTACTATTATTAGATGCATCTACTGGTATTATTGAACAAGACTTACATGTTGGACAATATGTAGAAGAATATAATAAGCCTTGTATCATAGTTGTAAATAAATGGGATTTAGTAGAAAAAGATTCAAAGACTATGCAAAAGTGGGAAGATGATATTAGAGGATATTATAAATATCTAGATTTTGCTCCAATTGTCTTTTTATCAGCTAAGGAAAATAAAAGAGTTCAAACTCTATTCCCAGCTATTAATCAGGCATATGAAGCATATCATAGAAGAATTCAAACTTCTGTATTAAATGATGTTATCTTAGATGCTATGCAGATGTTTCCACCATCTGAATTTAATGGTGGTAAGCTAAAGGTTTACTATACATCACAAGTAGGTGTTGAACCTCCTACATTCTCACTATTTGTAAATGATCCTAAGTTCTTACATTTCTCTTATTATAGATATTTAGAGAATCAAATTCGTAAGAGCTTTGATTTCTTTGCAACTCCTATAAAAATTGAACTTAGAAAGAGGGACTAATTATGAATGTTTCTATTCTTGGTGGTGGAGCATGGGGAACAACCCTTGCTCAAGTACTAACAGATAATGGTAATAAAGTTTTAATTCGTGATATTAATTTAGATTTTATTAAAAAGATTAATGAAAATCATGTACATCCTTTCTTTGATTTAGCTATCCCAGAATCAATTATGGCAACTGAATCTTTAGAGGAAGCTGCAGGTTTTTCTGATGTTATAGTTTTATGTGTACCTACAAAAGCTATGCGTCAGGTATTAAAAGAAATTAATCCATTATTAAAAACTAAAAAGACATTTATTAATGTAAGTAAAGGTATTGAACCAAATACTTCATTAAGAGTATCTGAAATAGTTGATGAAGAAATTGCTAAAGATAAATTAAATGGTTATGTTGTATTATCAGGGCCAAGCCATGCTGAAGAAGTTATTTTAAGAAAGGCTACAGCATTAGTTGCCGCATCTTATAATTCTAATTTAGCTTGTTTTGTCCTGATAATACAACATAGCCATTTAATTTATCTTTAGAAATTTCTTCATCAACTATTTCAGATACTCTTAATGAAGTATTTGGTTCAATACCTTTACT
>JAILGR010000254.1 GCA_024696565.1 Acholeplasmatales bacterium
TGTGGTGGTAACAAAACTACAGCCGGTAATCTAGATAGAGAATCTGTTTACCTATCTAGTGGTAGTTACAATGTTACTACAGGTGAACTTTGGGATACTCTACAATGGAGTGCCTCAACTAATCTAACTAACCAAAAGAACACTGTAGTTTTAGATAAGTATGTTAACAAAATCACAGCTGCAATGAAAAATGATTATGCATCATTAACTGAGGATGAAAAGAAATTATTTGCTGAAGGCGAATATGATGCTTTCGTAAATCATGCTAATCAAAGACTTGCTGACTATGTAGTTCAAGATGTTTTCAACTTAAGCTTCGAAACAGAAGATTATTGGGATAGCTTAGAAAAGGTTGATGAAAAGAGTCAAACAAAATTAATTGTTAAATATGCAGATGAAATGTTTACTAACTATGGTTATGTAATCGATAAGGATGAATTAACTAATAAGGTTAAGGATAAGAACAATTCATATTTCACAGATTTAGCAAAGAGCATGAGTGATATTTATTATATTTCTTATGCTAAGGAATTATTAGCTGAAGCTAAAATTACTGAAAATGTTACAGAGGCAGACAACAACGACACAGATGCCGATGATGATAAGATTGGATATTTCTCAAAATCTGATTTCACATCAGAGTTCAAATCTAAGCATGAGAAAAAATACGATGTAAATGTTGTAATGATTCGTTTCGCAGATACTGACGAATTTAACGAAACTTTAAGAGCATTTGGCTTAAAGGTATCTAACTCTAAGATTTATTTCGTTGGAGACTCAGAAGAAACTTCTAAGATGACTTATAATGAGTATTGTGATTATTATGATGATTTAACAACTACTCAAACAAGAACAAAATTAAATGTTTCAGAGAGCTTCTCTCCTGCTATCTTAGGTATTTATATTGAAATGTATAATTATATCTATGGTGGTTATAGAAAAACTTTAAGCACTGCACTTGAAACTTCTGCAGATCCACTAGTTATCGATAGCGTTACTAAGGTTAACGAGCTTAACGATTTAAGAAAGCTTACTGAATACATCTTACATAATTTCAGTCAAACAGTTTATGATCAAACAGTTACATTATTAAATACTAATAATCAAACTCAAACATTATATTCTTCTGACGATATTGAAAAGATTGGTTCTGGCTTCAAGACATATATCTATGAAACATTAGATATTAAGGGAACTAATTATTCAACATCTTCTCAAAGCTACAACAGTAGCCAATATATAGCATATAAGTTTGATGAAGAAGATCATGATACAAGCTTTGATGATTATACAGATGATGATATTATTACTTATGTTTTAAGTGATGAGCAAAAGGAATTATTTAACGAATTACATTATTTATTAATTCGTTCTAAGATTACCGAATCAAATATTTCAACATATTTAAAGGAAGAAACTGATAAGTGTGAAATTAAGATCTTCAACGACCCAGTTGAAATTTCTTATTCAGTTTCTAACACAAGCTATTCAAAAACAGTTGATAAGGCTCCAACTTCTAATACACTTGCAACAATCAAGTATAACGATAATACTTGGAATGTAAATGTTAAAGCTAACGCTGAAGATTCTTCTTCTGTTAAGGTTGCTGGTAAAACTGGTGATGAAGCTTATTATGGTTTATATGATGAATTAGAAAAAGCAAGTGGTAAGACAACTGCAATCGACCTATTATGTAAAAAGATGGTTAAGGATTCAGATGCTTACAAGAAATTAGTTTATGATAAGGATAGATATGATTTATATATTAAATATATCGAAAACCTATTATATAATTTCTCTAATGGTCAAGCTGGCTATGATGCTTCAATTGGTAAATATAATTATTTAATGTTAAACTTCCACAATGCTAACATTGATGATATTGTTAAAAATACTTATCTTGTTCAAGCTGCTGAGGTTCAACTTCTAATTGACTATTCTTCAAATGATACTATTAATTTCGTAAAGAAATATTCAGATATCGCATATGATATTTACTTCTCAATCAGTGGTAAGAGAGTATTAGTTTACCTAGATTGTGATGATGATGGTGAGGCTGATGAAATTCCAGCTGATACTACTGATTATGAATATAAGACATGGTCAGATAAGCCAAATGTATCTATCGACTTAGATGGTGATGGTGTATATGATGATGTTAATTATGAACAAATCGCTAAATATCTAGTATATTCAATTTACAATGAAGTTTCTGCTTCTACTGAAACTCACTCAACATATTTATCAACAATCGTTGATGAAATTAAAAATAGTGCTAAGGTAGAATATGATTCAAACCCAATTCTTGAAGAAAATAAATGGGCTAAATATCGTAAGGTTGGTTTAAATGTTTCTTTAGTTGATTACAGTGCAACTAATACTTCAACTGATCTAGACTTCGCTTTAAAGCAAAGATTATATGATTATTCTCGTGGATATTCAGAAGATGAAAACGGAAACGTAACAGCTCATTATCAATATTTCATTGGTGATACTACTCCTACTGAATATATCGAACCACTTTCTACTTCTGCTGTTAACGTTGGTGATAGCCAAATCGTTAAAACAAAAGATGGTTATAATTTAATCTTAGTATCTACAGGTACTAAACAAGCTTCTGCAAAATATTCTATTGATGATCATGACAATGACCTATTAAAGAATATCGTATTCAAATACAATGATGAATATATCGTTGTTTCAGATGTATTCAATGAAAAAGCAGATAACGACAAATTAAATGCTAACCAAATTAAAGTATTCTTATTAGAATCTGTTACTAAGGGTACTGCAAATCTTCTTCCAAGTGATGTAACTGATGCAGTTAACGCATTCCTATCTCCTGTTGTTTCTAGATTAACAGGTGATGAGACTCAATTAGTATTAATATTAGAATATATTAATTCAACTGGCTCAAGCTTCACATTTGGTTCAGCTGAAAAAGATGCTGATTTTGAAAAGGTTATTCAAATCAACAAGAACCAAGCAGATGATTACTTATATCTAACTGAAGATGAAGATACAACTGGTACTTGCAACAGCTTCCCTTCTTGGTGGGATGAATTAAATAACTTAATTGGAGGTAATAACTAATGAAAAGAATTAAGAAAATATTATTGCCTGCACTTCTTGCTACTACTACTCTAACATTAGCTTCATGTGGAACAAGTAGAAATACTACTGTTCCATATGGAAGTCTAGAATTAAACAAAACAATCGCTTCAAGCTCTAAGGATATTACATTATCTTTAGATACATATTATGCTAAGCTAAGAAATGGTGGATATGATTTAGTATTCAGCAAAATCAAATCTGCTTTATATAATGATGAGGTTGATGCAGTTGAAGCTTTATTTGCATCTAACAGCATCAATGATTTGACTGATAAGCAAAAAGAAACTCTTAATTTTAAAAAGGGTGAAAAGATTTCTAATGAAAGATATGAAGATTTAAAGGATAAGTATATTGATTCTATTTCTTCTACAATTTGTTCTTCTATTATCGGTAATTCAAAATATTCTAAATATAAGAGTATGACTGCTGGTGATGGCGAAGAATATGAAACTGCAGTATATAAATATGTAGAAACTCAAAATATATCAGGCTATTCTGTAACAGCTGATGATATCAGATTCTTACAGGATGCAGATGACAAGGAAAAGATTGTATTAGATTTCAAGAAGCTATATCAAGCTTGTCCTGATTTATTCGAATCATATGTTTTATCAGATGCTGAAAATATTCATGCAGCTAAAGAATTATACGAGGTTGCAGATTTAGAATACGTTAAAAATGAAGATACTGATCAAAATGAAAAGAATTCTAATTATATCTTCAAGGATTCAAGAATCGAATCTAAATATGAATCTTCTTATAAGAATTATGGTACTTATAAGGCAGTAATCATTTCATTTGATTCTCGTAGAGAAGCAATGAATACAATCGCTGCTGTATTAGGTGCAGCAAATGCTGATATTGAAGATTTAGATGATTATCTAAACATCTATAATTATTATTACAAAACTCGTCAAGAAAACGGTCAACCATACACTCAAAATGATGAAGTATTCGAATATAAGGTTGATAAGGATGGCGATAAGCTAAGTGAATTATCTTCTTCTATCGCAACTTTAATCGAGGATACATTAGAAGATGGTGAATTCCTAACAGAGCCAAGATATATCAATGGCAAATATGTATTAGCATATAGAATCAGCACAGTTTATGAAATAAGCCAAAATGCTGAAAAATATGACTATGATGAATTAAAAGACAAATTATCAGAAAATGATTACAAT
>JAILGR010000257.1 GCA_024696565.1 Acholeplasmatales bacterium
ATTACAAAGATCAAGTTCTTATTAAATAATGAGACAGATACACTTGGAAAATTAAATTATATCCTTTGTATCTTTCTTTTCTTTTGATAAGAAGTTATTAAATAATAAGATATTACATACATTTGAAAACATTTGTTTTTCTTTATCGTTAAATTTTTCGTAACTTTCTATAAAACTCATAATCTATCTCCTTGCAATCTCGAAATCGTTAATTAAGAATTTATCGGTTTCGTATTTTTCGTTTAATTTTGTTATTTCATATCCATCTGATGTAGTACCATAAACTAAAACATAAAGTAATCTAGTTATCGCATCACTATCAACGTGACTACTAAATATTTCACTAGCTCTAACAGGATTAGCTTTAGTTAAGATTAAATCTACATATTTTTTAATCGCAACTTCACTAAACTTAGAATTATAAGCTTCTAAGAATGCTCTTTGTAATTCATCTAAATCAGGTCTTTCATGTACTGTTAAACTACTATTTTCAATAGGTCTAGATAAGATTTTTGGTGATTGAAGTGAATTACTTTGTAATTGTTGTTGCTGACTAATAGTAAATAATGTTTCAATTTTACTCATTAACTGTCTATCAGTTAATCCATTATCTTTAGTCATGAACTTTAGGATATAATTTAATTTTCCAAGTGTATCTGTCTCATTATTTAATAAGAACTTGATCTTTGTAATTGTTGAATTTACATAAGCCTTGTTCTTTTGTTCAATTTCTAGAATTAAATCATCTAGGTTATTGAAGATATCAATTGCATCATTAATTGATCTAGTTAAAGCAAATTCAGCTTCTTCATATGTTGCATTCTTATCAATCATATATGCACCAATTAATTTATTCATTAATACTTCATTACCATATACTTCTTCAAGCTTTTCTAAAATTCTACGCTTATATCTATCAACATTATCAAATGTCTTTAATCTTTGATAAGACTTATCTACAAGTTGAGTCTTATAATCAATTAATTTTTCCATTAATTCTCTAACACCTGTATTTTGACTAATACTTGTAATGTAATCTCTAAGCTTTAAATTAATCTTTTTGATTTCACCAATAAACTCAATTGCAAGTCTTGCTACTTGATTTAATACTAAGTTAAGTTCACTATCTGCTGACTTAGTTAAAAGTGAATATATAGAATATAAGTAACCTTTATATTCAAATACGGCATAATCACTTTCATCTTCAACTATTGGCATACAGATCTTATCAAAACCTTCAAGTACTGTTAAAGCATAATATCTAAAGCTAACTAAATCATTATAGTTATTATCAGTTTCTAAAACAATCCAGCCTGTTTGATATAACCTATTTAAAACATAGTTTGCTTTTTCTCTTGGAGTTTGAGTTACCTCATCATCCTCTTCTAAATCAGGACTTTCATCAAAGTAATCTACTAATTCATCTAATGCTTCTTCTTTAGTAACATCAAAGCCCATCTTTTTATCGTATAAATCATAGATTAGTTTTAAGCAATCATAATAAATACTTTTATTTTTTGAAGCTAAAATGCTAAAAAAGTTAGCAGGAACGATATCAAAAATATTCAACTTAATCACTCCCTTATTTATTTTCTATTCTAAGAACATCTACATTTCTTAAAGCAATTATAAAGTATACTATACCTACGAAACTGCCTATGTATGTAAATAAATCTAAACCATATAATTCATCAATTAATTGCCCTATGATTTCTAAAACAAATGCATATAAGACAATATTGAATACTTCTTTAAATGTTAAACCTTTTATACCTCTAGCAAGCAATGCGCATATTAAATCAAATATTAAGGTAATGGCGAGTATTCTAATGAATGCCCCAACTATATTAAAAGTTGTTCTTATTCCTTTTAAATCGTTATAAATTGTATCATATGCTTTTTCTAGTCTTTCAAATTCAGTAGTTCTAGTTTTATAATCTATAATACTTACAAATTCTAAATCAAAGTTATCTAAACCAAGTTCTGTATAAGTATAAGTTTTAACTTTGCTTCCAAAGAAATACATTTCAACATTATGGTCATTTATTTTACAAACATAATAGATTTGTTGTGTAACTAAATCTACTGGCATAACTTCATCTGTTGGAAAAATGATAGCCATTGTATCTCCTAGATAAAAACCTTCTGTTTTCTTTGTGATAGTTAAAGTATTATTTTCAATCTTACCTTGTGGCAAGTCAAACCTAGCTTCAACTAAAAATTCTCTAACTTGATATTTAGTTTCATCACTTACATTACTTGTTTTCACTTGTTTGATTAAAGTTGGTAATGAAGCTAATAGACATAAAATTACAATATATAGTAAAACTAATCCTGTGTTGTCT
>JAILGR010000259.1 GCA_024696565.1 Acholeplasmatales bacterium
TACCTCTACTAATATTATACCATATTTAATGACATATGCATAGTAAAAAATAGATGTTATATACTTTAGTATATACTTTGAGAAATATTGATGACATATGCAATATTATTTTATATTTTTTATTATTTTTTCTCAAAAATGATATAAAAAAGAGCCTAACTCGTAAATCAATTAACGAGTGTGCGGCTCTAGTTTATCAACTAACGCAAATATAAAAGAAATATATGATATTAAATAATAATGGCATTAAAGTATATGAAGATTATTTTTATGCTCATATGTTAAACATAGAAAATAGAATTCCTAAGGCTATGGAATTTGCTAAAAATATAAAGGAGAAAATTTATGACAATTTATGATTTTAATGTATTAAATCAAAACGGAGAAGAAGTTAGCTTAGAAAAATATAGGGGAAAAGTATTGTTAGTTGTAAATACTGCAACAAAATGTGGCTTTACACCACAATATGAAGCTTTAGAAAAAATATATGAAGAATTAAATGAAAAAGGCTTTGAGATTTTAGATTTTCCATGTGATCAATTCTTTCACCAGGCACCTGGTTCGGATGAGGAAATCAATAAAGTTTGTAAATTAAAATATAATACAAAGTTTACAAGATTCAAAAAGGTTGAAGTTAAAGGCGATAAAGCTATTCCATTATATAAATGGTTAATTACTCAAAATGATAGTAAAAAACCAGTTAGTATTAAGTGGAATTTTACTAAATTTTTAATTGATAGAGATGGTAATGTTTTGGAAAGATACTCTCCAATGACTAAACCTGAAAAATTTTTAGATAGAATTAAAGAAGAATTAAATAAGTAGTATTAAATTTATAATTTAATAGTTTGGATTTAAGGAATGCTAGTAGAAATTTATTAGCATTTTTTTATTTTAAGATATTGACAGAGTTGATACCTCGTGATATGATGTATATCGTAAAGTGAGGTGTGAATATGGATGCACAATTAAAAAGGGGAGTCCTGGATGTATGTGTACTCGCCGCAATTAAATATGAGGATTCATATGGTTATAAGATAATAAAAGATGTCTCACCTGTATTAAAGTTATCTGAGTCTACTTTATACACGATATTAAAGAGACTAGAAGAAGCTTCTATGCTTGAGGTTAGAACTACAATGCATGAAGGAAGAGTTAGAAAATATTATCATATAACACTTAAGGGTTTAAAAAGAATAGAGGAATTTAAAAATGAATGGAAAGAAATTATGGAAATCTATTCGTTTATTGAAAGAGGGTAGTTTATAGATGAAAAAGAATGAGTTTTTAAGTCAACTAAGAGAAAGCCTTAGAGGTCTTCCTGAATCAGACATTGATGAAAGAGTATCATTTTATAGTGAAATGATTGATGATAGAGTCGAAGAAGGTTTATCTGAAGAAGAAGCAATAGAAGATATTGGTGGTATTGATAAAGTATTAGAACAAATCTCAGTAGAAACACCAATTAGCAGATTAGTTAAAGAAAGAATAAAACCAAAGAGAAGATTAACTGGTTTTGAAATAGTGTTAATTATTATTGGTTTCCCATTATGGTTCCCATTATTAATAGTATTTGGAGTTTTATTATTAGTATTCTTCATTTTACTTTGGGTATTAGTAATTGTTACATATTCAGTAGAATTCTCACTAATAGCAACTTCACTTGCAGGATTTGCTAGATTTGCTATTGAAATGTCACATGGTGGCTTCTATTATGGCTATATTGGTATTGGAATTGCTGGATTTGGTTTAGCTTGTCTATTCTTGATTGCATGTAGCTATGCAACAAAAGGCACTGCAAAATTAACTAAAACAATCTTAGTAAAGATCAAGAGAAAGATGATTGGAGGTAAAAAAAATGCGTAAATTTGTAAAAATATTAATTGGTATAGGTATGCTAGCATTAATTGCTGGTGGAATTATAATCGGTTTAGCAATTAAAACTAATGCTTTTGTAAAAGAAGAAACTGTTACTAAAGAAACAGTACTTGAAGGTGATTTTGATGATATCTTTATTGATATTGATGTTTCAGATTTAACTTTTGTATATGCTCCTGATGGAGTTAGTAAAGTTGTAAGTGTTGAAAGAGAAAAAAGATATAATGAAGTAAAAGTTGAAAATAATAAATTAGTTATTACAACAATTGATGCTCATCATTGGTATGAAAGTATGTTTGATTTTAACTGGGATAAGCAATCTGTTACAGTTTATTTAACAAAGAATGTATTTAATACATTAAGTATTAAAGATTCAACTGGTAATATAGAATTAAATAATTCATTTACTTTTGAAACTGCAACTGTTGATTCTAGTACAGGTGATATTAATTTTGATTCTAAGGTTAATAAATCATTAAATGTATCTTCATCAACAGGATATATTGCTATTTCAAATCAAGAATTA
>JAILGR010000017.1 GCA_024696565.1 Acholeplasmatales bacterium
GGCTGTAAACAAAGAATCATATGTCCTAAGTTTAGATAAATTATTATAATTAGATAAAGCATTTTCAAATGTAGTTTTAGATACTTTTTCTTTACTAGAAGTAGCACTCATTCCATCTACTAAATAATACATATATTGTGAAGTGCTATCATAATATAAATAGTAATTAGAAGTTCCCTTACTATATCCATCATATCCATCATATTTTGAATGGTCCTCATATACCATTTCCATCTCAACATAATCATCCTGGAATTCTTTTATCTTAACACTTTGAGTAGTATTAATGTCTCCATTCTTTTTCCTTTCATATGTTTTTGAATAGGCTTCAAAATAATGAGCATTATCTAATTCAGTATTAATATTTTTAAGTATCTCATCCCTTTTAGATGGAACCAATGCCTCTTTGTAAGGTAATTCTTCAATATAAGTCACTTCACTATCACAAGAAGCTAATGTTAAAGTAGCCATTGCAGCTAATGTCAATAATAATCCTTTTTTCATACACATTCTCCTTTTTACGCGTATATATTGTACAATATTTCAAATATCAAAAGCAATAATTTTGTTATTGCACACAAACAAATATATCCCCTTAGACAGTTTCTAAGGGGATAGTATTTATCTTAATTTTGCGTTAAGCTCTTTTTCTAGACGATTTAGAATTTGCTTAATAACCTTATCGATTTCTTCAGCTTCTAATGTCTTAGTTGAATCTTCAAATGTCATTGTGAAGGCAATTGATTTTTCATTTTCTTTAACATTTTCTCCTGTATATACATCGAAGATATCTACCTTAGTTAAATATTTCTTACCTGTTTGTTTAACTAAAGTTAGAATTTGATCTGCAGATACAGACTTATCTACTACGATTGCTAAATCTCTTGTAATAGATGGGAATTTATTAATTGGCTTATATTTTAAGCCATTATCCTCATGGATTAAATCATATAAATCCATTTCAAAAGCAACTGTACCAGATACATCATGATCCTTTGCAAACTTAGGGTGTAATTCACCTAATACACCAATTTGCTTACCATTATGCATAATCTTAGCACATCTGCCTGGGTGGAATGCTTTAATTTGCTGATATGGTTCATAGGTAACCTTGAAGTTTAGCTTTAAGAATAAATCCTCAATAATACCTTTTAATAAATAGAACCCAGCAACCTGCTTTTCACCTTTCCACAAATGAGATGTAAATAAGCCATTAAGTGCAATACCTAAATGCAAATCTTCACTATCTTTTGTATGAACATTTGAAATTTCAAATAATGCTAAATTCTCATTCTTTCTAGCCTTATTGTATTTAATAGCATCAACAACACCATTTAATACAGATTCTCTTAATACTGCTCTATCTTCTGTCATTGGCATTAAGACTCTTACTGGTTCTTTTACCTCTTCTAGATAATATCCTAATTCCTCATTTGAAATTAATGAGTAAGAAACTACCTCATTAAGACCCATAAACGCTAAAATTTGGCGAATTAAACGAGTTCTCTTTTGAGGGTAAGATAATTGACCCTTATCTCTTGTTTTAGCGATTGTTGTAGGAATATTACCATAACCATAGATTCTTGCAACATCCTCAATAATATCTTGAACAGATGGCTCTAAGTCCATTCTTCTAGATGGAAGCTTAATTGTAAATGCTTCGTTATCATATTTGAAATCATATGCTAATCTTTCAAATACCTCATTTACATATTCACAAGATAGATTAGTACCTAATACTCTATTAATCTTATCTACTGTAATAGTTACATATTTAGGCTCAATAACCTTCTTTATATCAGATGCAACTCCATCATAAATTTCTGCATCGGCTAATTCTTGCATTAATTGACATGCATAATCTAGGGCTCTTTCTACTCTATCATAATCAATCTTACGCTCAAATCTAATTGAAGATTCACTCTTAAGACCAATCTTAGTAGATGTTTTTCTAATAGATAGTGGATCAAAATATGCAGCCTCTAATACGATATTCTTAGTATCATTTGTAACCTCAGTAGATAATCCACCCATAACACCTGCAACACAAACAGCCTCACTACCATTTGTAATTACAATATCATCAGAATTTAATTCTCTTTTTTGTTCATCT
>JAILGR010000050.1 GCA_024696565.1 Acholeplasmatales bacterium
AATCAATGGTTGATGAATTAGTTATATATTTACAAACATCAGGTATTAAGGCAGAAGGATTACATGGTGATTTAAAACAAATCTCTAGAGATAAGGTTATGCAATCATTTAGAACTAATACTATAGATGTTTTAATTTGTACAGATGTTGCCGCCCGTGGTATTGATATTGATGGAATTGACTGTGTAATTAATTATGATATTCCCAATGAAAATGAATTATATGTTCATAGAATTGGTAGAACTGGTAGAGCTGGGGCTTCTGGTATTTCTATTACATTTTCGACATCTAGAGGTAAATCTAGAATTAAGGAATTAGAATCATATACTAAACAAAAGATGATTCCTATGGAAATACCTACTGTTAAACAAATTAAGACAAGTTATCAAAAGAAATTATATTTATCTATAGAAGAAGCTATAGAGAAGAATAAAGATAATCATGAATATGATAACCTATTAGCCCATTTAGCTAGATCTAATTCAGATCCTATGCCACTTTTAACTGCCTTACTTAGTATGGTAGATAAGAATACTAATAGAGTATATAATGAAATAGATGTTATTCGTGTTAGTGATAATAAAGATAAAGATAAATCTAAAAAGAATATAAAGGGTAAAAAAGATAAGAAAACTGAATTTGTTAAATTTGAGGTTAATTTAGGTAAAAAAGATAATGTTAGAGCCAATATGTTAGTAGTATTTTTCCATGATGAATTAAAAATTCATAGAGAGCATTTTGGACGTATTGATATTTTAGAAAATAAGAGTATTATTGAAGTTAATAAAGAAGCTATTCGCTTCTTGAAAAATAGTAATGGTATTACATTTAATAAAAAGAAAATTAAGATTAAATTAATTTAGGAGTTATTATGCGTATTGTTGCCGGAAAATTAAGACATCGTTTAATTAAAATGACAAATTTAGATACTACAAGAGAGACTCAAGATAAGGTTAGAGGAGCCATTTATAATATGGTAGGACCATATTTTGATGGAGGTTATGCTCTAGATTTATTTGCGGGATCTGGCGCTATGGGAATAGAGGCTTATTCTAGAGGTATTAGTCATGTTTATTTAAATGATATTAATAAAAAGGCATTAGATATATGTATAGAAAATTGTAATGATTTAGGCATTAAAAATGATTTTACATTTACTAATTATGATTACTTAGAATTTGTAAAAAAAATAGATACTAAATTTAATTTAGTTTTATTAGATCCTCCATATAAAATGGATAATATTTTAGATATAATGAATAGTGTATATCCTTTATTAGATACTAAAGCTATTATAGTTTTTGAATGTAAAAAAGAAGCTATATATCCAGAAGAATTTAAGGATTTAGAGCTTTGGAAGAATAAAGAATATGGGATTAAAAGAGTAGTTGTTTATAGGAGATAATTATGGGCTATAAAGATGATTATAAAGAATTAAAAGAATGTTTTACATCTTTTAAAAGAAATCATTATTTTGAAAAATTTACATCTGGTGATGTTTTTTGTATAAATGATGATAATAAAAATAATTTAATATTAATGACTTTTATAGACCAATTCTTTGGTGAATCTTTGGGACTTCAACTATTCTATACAAAAGATGGTATAAATTATGTTCATGATATATTATCTAGTGGGGAAGAATCAGCAGTAAACATTGGCGATTGTGATTCTTTAGTTACAGTTTATAAAAGAAGTAAGGACTTAACTAAAGAAGATTATGATTTCTTAAAAAGAATGGATACGAAAGTAGTTAGAGAATATAATCTAATTTGTTATAGATTTACTAAAGGATTAAAATCAAGATGTGCAACTAATACTGAAGTATCTACTATGGCCTTATATGGTGTTTTTTTAGCATCTTTAATTCCTAATGAGCATTTAGATATTAAAGAAGCTTTTAATAAAGGAGATTCTGTTTTAGTTAATTTATCAGTTTCTGAAAAGAAATATGAATGTTATTATGGACCACTTCCATATTTACAAATTAATTTAAATAGACATCCAATTAAT
>JAILGR010000057.1 GCA_024696565.1 Acholeplasmatales bacterium
TCCGAAGATGTCTTTTTAAATTTTACTTTAATTCTACGAATGCCTTATAAGCTAAATAAGCTTCATAAACATCTACTTTTGATACAACCTCATTAGGAGCATGCATTTATAATACAGGAACACCTGCATCTAATACATTCATACCAGTATTACCCATGATATAGGCGATAGTTCCACCACCACCGATATCAACCTTACCTAATTCTGCAGTTTGATAATTGATTTCTTTATCATCCATTGCCTTTCTAACCATTGCAATGAATTCAGGGTTTGCATCGTTACAACCAGATTTACCTCTTGCACCTGTATATTTATTGAATGTAATACCATTTCCTAAATATGCACTATTCTTAGTCTCAAAAACAGAAGGATATAAAGGATCATATGCAGCAGATACATCACTTGATAGCATATAAGTATTTGTTAATGCTCTTCTTAACTTTAAGTCATTATAAGCATCTTGCTTAGCAATTAATTCAGCAATTGTGTTTTCGAAGAATTTAGATTGTGCACCTGTTGCACCAATAGAACCAACCTCTTCCTTATCAACTAAGAAAGCACAAATTGTTCTTGATTGCTTAGGTGAATCTAAAATAGCACGTAAAGAAGTATAAGCACAAACTCTATCGTCATGACCATAGCCAATGATCATTGATCTATCTAAGCCTAAGTCTCTTGCAGGACCTGCAGGTACGATTTCTAATTCAGCAGATACTAAATCCTCTTCCTCAAAATCATATTTTTCCTTTAATAGCTTTAAGATATTTGCCTTAACAGCATCCTTTTCCTCACCAGCTAAAGGCATATGACCGATAGTTAAGTCTAAATCCTCACCTTCAATTACCTTGTTACCTGGCTTTGCATTCTTATCATATGCAAGGTGTGGTAATAAATCAGTAATACATAATACTGGGTCAGTATCATCCTCACCAATTTGTACCTCAACTGTCATACCATCTTTTTTGCATACTACACCGTGAATAGCAAGATTTCTTGCAACCCATTGGTATTTAACAATACCACCATAGTAGTGAGTATCTAATAGGGCAAATCCATTTCTTTCATATAATGGGTTTTGTTTAATATCTAATCTTGGTGAGTCAATATGAGCACCTAAAACATTTAGACCATTTTCAATTGGTTCATCACCAATGATGAATACACAAATGTTTTTCTCACGGTTTGTTACATAAACCTTATCACCTGGCTTTAATGTATCAAATTCAGTGATTTCTTTAAAGCCATATTTTTCTGCAAGTGTAACGGAATATTCAACAGCTAATCTTTCTGTTTTAGAAAAAGATAGGAAATCTTTATATTCTTCGTTAAACTTCATTAATTCATCTAATTTTTCTCCTGTGTATTTTTCCCAGGCATTTTTTGCATACATAAATAATTACCTCCGTACGTTTCCTAATTATAACATAAAAAAGTATTGTTTTAAACAATATTTTTTGTTTGTAAAAGAACACTTTTATGATATACTATAAACGTTGAATTTTTGAAGGTGGTGATTGTCGTGGAGGATAATAAAGAAAGACTTCAAAAGGTAATGGCATCTTGCGGTGTTGCCTCAAGAAGAAAATGTGAGGAAATCATTTCTTCTGGAAGAGTAAAAGTAAATGGCAAGGTGGTAGTTGAGCTTGGAACTAAGGTTGGCAAGAAGGATATTATCGAAGTTGATGGTAAGGTATTATTTAAGCAAGAGCATGTATACTATGTCTTAAATAAGCCAACAGGCTATTTGACTACAGTATCTGATGACCTTGGAAGAAGAACAGTTATGGACCTTTTAGATCCTGAGACTAAGAAAACAAGAGTTTTCCCAATCGGAAGATTAGATTATGATACCTCTGGCGTATTACTTTTAACTAATGATGGTGATTTGTCTTATAGACTTACAAAAAGCCAAAAAGAAGTTGAAAAGGAATACCAGGTAAGAGTTGATGGTATATTGACTCAAGAGGCTGTAACTAAGCTTATTAAGGGTGTTTTAATCGATGGGGTTATGACAAAAAGAGCAAAGGTTGAAATTATGGAAATCGATAGAAAAAATAATTCTAGCCTTTTTAAGATTACGATTACCGAAGGAAGAAACCGTCAGGTTAGAAAAATGTGTGAGACTGTAGGTTATGAGGTAAAGAAGCTAAAAAGAGTATCCTTTGGTGGGGTTACATTAGATGGACTAAGTGTTGGAGAATACCGTCCATTAAAGCCACATGAAATCAAGAAATTATATAGCTTGTAGCATTTACAAGAGATGATATTTTGTGGTAAAATAGAAAAAGATAGTGGGGTTAAATATGAAAAACTTTGTTGTAGCGATTGATGGTCCTGCGGGGAGTGGGAAATCATCTATATCTAAAATGATCTGTGAAAGATTGCCTTTCACACACATTGATACGGGTGCTATGTATCGTGCTGTTACATTAGAGGCATTAAGAAGAAAAATTAATGTTGAAGATGAAAACGAATATTCCTTCATCCATGAGATTGAAGTAGTTTACAAGGATGGTAAGGTATATTTGAATGGAGAAGATGTATCAGGTCTAATTCGTACTGCAGAGGTTACAAATAATGCAAGTGCAGTAGCTAGAGTAAAGCAAGTTAGAGAGAAAATGGTGGATTTCCAACGTGGATGTAGAAATTATGGCAATATCTTGATGGATGGTAGAGACATTGGAACAGTCGTTTTCCCAGATGCAGATTTAAAAAT